>NZ_JAKZIW010000008.1:0-69722 GCF_031143325.1 Enterococcus sp. FR204
ACCATCCAAATAATCATGAACGATCTTTAATTTAAGTTCAAAAGTATACTTAGCCATAAAAAATACCGACCTCCAAAAGTTAGATTTTTTGGTCTAACTTTTGGGGGTCGGTACACAAAAGCCGTGTCACAGTCCTTTTTTTGCGAATAAACGGTGTTCAAAAGCTTGCATCTGCGGTAATAAGTCCAGCCAAGTTAAAAACATTAGGAGCTGTTTTTACTTGGCTGTTCTTATTACTTGATGCAGAACAGCTTTTTTACAACCTCTCCAATAAACGATGTTCAATCAGCTGTCCCTCGATATTAGCTCAAAAAACGGCAAAATATGAGGAACTATTTTTCCGTTTGTTTCTCTAATACTCAGGTCAAACCGCTGATTTCACAACCTCTGATTCACGGTGTTCCAGAAGCAGCTTCTACGGAAATAAGCTGAACACTTTTGTTACAACCTCTTTTTTTCTGGAGTTTCTTGGCGTATATTTTTGGAGTCCTTCTGAATAAAGCGTAAAATAAAAGTGAGAAATATGGATAAAGGAGGGAAAGAAGATGCTGAATTTTTTATGGTCGTTATTTATCGGCGGTATATTAGGTTTGATAGCTGGCGCAATTTTAGGAAAGGAAGTCCCGGGAGGTGTATCTGGAAATATCATTATCGGTTTTTTAGGTAGTTGGCTCGGCGAATTTTTACTAGGACCACTGGGACCGGAACTCGGCGGTTTTTATTTGATACCAGCATTATTGGGTGCAATTTTTTGCCTTGCTCTTTATTCATTTGTGGCAAGACGTATCAGAGAACGTCCAAAGAAAGAATAATTTTATTCAAATAAGTTGACACTTCAGTGTGTTACTTGGATAATTAGAAGCAATTTAGGAAAGCGGGTGTCATGGATAAGAATATCATCTATCATTCAAGCTTACCTAAAGGATATCCATATAACAAGAAATGAGGGAAAAACGTGGCAACAACGCACAATACCAAAAAGATATCAATGGCTGGCCTGCTTGTAGCGATGGGAGTCGTCTACGGAGACATCGGGACAAGTCCGCTTTACGTTATGAAATCGATTGTTGAAGATAATGGCGGATTGTCAGGAATCAATCCTGATTTTGTTATCGGATCAGTCTCATTGATTTTTTGGACATTGACTCTACTGACAACAATCAAATATGTCGTGATTGCATTGAATGCAGATAACCATGGTGAAGGTGGAATTTTCTCGCTCTACACACTTGTCCGAAAAGGTGGGAAGTATTTGATCATTCCTGCAATGATTGGAGGAGCTGCCTTACTAGCAGATGGGGTATTGACCCCTGCTGTGACGGTAACGACTGCGATTGAAGGCTTGCGAGGAATTCCGCAGTTTTTTGACCAATTCGGTAATAACCAGAACGTGATCGTCATTATCACTTTAGTTATTATTTTTGTTTTATTCATGGTCCAACGCTTTGGTACAGATATTGTCGGAAAAGCATTCGGACCAATCATGTTCGCTTGGTTTACTTTTTTAGGCGTCATGGGATTAATGAACTTCAGTCAAGACTGGACAGTTATCCGTGCACTGAATCCTTATTACGCTATCCAGCTGCTTTTTAGTGCAGATAACAAATTAGGCTTGTTCATTCTTGGAAATATTTTCCTGGCTACGACAGGTGCAGAGGCGCTTTATTCCGATCTTGGACATGTCGGCAAACGAAATATTCGTCTGAGCTGGCCTTACGTCAAAATTTGTTTGGTTATCAATTATTTTGGGCAGGCTGCGTGGTTGTTGAATGTTTATCAAAACCCTGAAGCACAGCAAATCAAGAACCTGAATCCATTCTTCCAAATGATGCCTCAAAGTTGGATCGTGATCGGCGTTGCTTTTGCAACAGTCGCTGCAGTCATTGCTTCGCAAGCATTGATTACAGGTTCGTTTACGCTAGTTTCAGAAGCAATCAAGTTGAAACTGCTGCCTCGGTTAAAGATCATGTATCCTGGGAACAGTATCGGGCAAATGTATATCCCAGCAGTCAATCTGATTTTATGGATCGCCTGTTCTCTAGTGGTTGTCACATTCCGAACGTCTCATCATATGGAAGCTGCTTACGGTCTATCGATCACTGTGACGATGTTGATGACAACAGCACTGCTTTACTTTTATCTTATCCAAAATGGGCATTCTCGTTGGCTTGCATATTTAGTTACCTTTTTCTTCGGTGCGATAGAAGTCGTTTTCTTTATCTCAAGTGTTGTCAAATTCTTCCGAGGCGGTTTTGTAGCCGTTCTGATTGGTCTGATCATTTTAGTCGTGATGTTTATTTGGGAACAAGGGAACATTATTCGCGAATCGTCAACCGAGGATGTGTCTTTGAGAGATTATATCCCGCAGCTTAGAGAATTACGTGATGATACTTCTTTACCAATCTATCAGACAAATGTGGTCTTCTTGGTTCCTGATATGGCTGAAGATAAAGTTGGCCGACAGTTCATCTATTCGATTTTAGATAAACGGCCTAAAAGAGCACGAGTCTATTGGTTTGTTCATGTGGAAGTGACGGATGAGCCATATACGAAAGAATATCAAGTAGTTATGATGGGCACCGACTTTATTGTCCAAGTGAATCTGTTCTTAGGTTTCAGGGTCCAACAGGAAATCAACGTATATGTTCGCCAAGTCATCCATGATTTGATGAAACAAGGCCGTTTGCCAAAACAGCCACAAAGATACTCTCTGACACCAGGACGGGAAGTTGGCGATTTCCAATTTGTCCTGATTGATGAAGTAGTTTCCAATGTGACAACTCTAGGAAAATGGCAACGTCAAATCATGCAGGCAAAACTGGCAATCAAAAAAATCGCTACCTCGCCAGAAACATGGTTTGGGCTAGAGTACAGCGAAGTAAAACATGAAACTGTTCCGCTTATCATTGGAAATACTCGGAAAACATGGTTGAAAGAGCGGTTGTGAAAGTAGCGCTTTGACCTGAACTAATGTCGAATGTCAGCTACTTGAACACCGTTTATCAGAGGTCATGAAAAAGCTGTACTGCAACAAGCAGTAAGAACGAGCAGATAAAAACAGCTTCTCATGTTTTTCATCTGTTTGGGCTTAATGCCGCAGATGCAAGCTTTTGAATACCGTTTTTATCAGAGGTCATGAAAAAGCTGTTTAGCAACAAGTAACGCAATGATTTTGAAGTGATAAGGAGATGTGGCTGAAAAATGCCGCATCTCCTTTTTTATTCTTAAATATGAATACGCATTATTTTCAATCTTTTTGTAGAAAAAGGGTACAATAGAAAAAGAGAAAGGCGGGAGAATATGGTTATCAATTTCATTATTTTATTTTTGATGATTGCAATTACTTCATTTTTTGTAGCAAGTGAATTTGCTTTAGTGAAAATCAGACGATCAAGATTGGAACAACTAGAAAAGGAAAATGTAAAGAACGCCAAGCTAGCTCTTCATGTTACACACCATTTAGATAACTATTTATCAGCTAGTCAATTAGGAATTACGCTAACCGGTTTGATCATCGGGTGGGTCGGTGAAGGATCTGTCGCGGCTTTACTAGAACCAGTGATCGGTAAACTACCTTTTAGTTCGGCTATTAGCAGTACAATCTCTGTGGCGCTGGGATTTATTTTAGTTACGTATATCGATGTGGTTATTGGCGAACTGCTTCCTAAGAGCTATAGTATCGTCAATACGGAGAAGGTCGTCTTGTTCGTAGTTAAACCACTTCATTATTTTTATAAAATAATGTTTCCTTTTATTTGGGTATTGAATCATTCAGCTGCAGGGCTAGGGAAGCTATTAGGTGTGCGTCTCGTATCTGAAGGAGAAGAGACATTGTCTCAAGAAGAGCTGACATTAGTCGCATTGAATTCTTATGAAAAAGGAGAGTTGACCAAAGAAGAATATCATTATTTGGAAAACGTGTTTGAATTTGATGATACCTTGGCAAAAGATATACAAGTAGACCGTACGTCCATGCAAGTATTCGAAGCTTCAGAAACCGTCAAAGAAGCGATAAGAGCTTCGATTGAACAAGGACATACTCGCTATCCGGTTATCTTAGAATCAAAAGACAATGTTTTAGGTTATGTCACCTTGCCAGATTTGATCAAGCAATCTTATAAAGATGACCAGCTGACAGTAGAACATTTGATTGAAGAGCCGATCGTAACAACTGAAACGATCCCTATAAAAAAATTATTGACGATCATGCGAAAAAAGGGAAAGCATATTGCTATCTTAAAAGATGAATACGGAGGAACAAGCGGTTTAGTGACGATTGAAGATATTTTAGAAGAAATTGTCGGGGAAATCCGAGATGAGACAGATTTGGACGAAGCATTGATAGCGGAACAGTCAGATGGCTCTTATATCATCTCCGGCAAACTAACATTAGATGATTTCCAGCGTTATTTTCATGTAGAAATTCCAGAGTTTGAAGAAACGAATTTTACTACACTTGCGGGCTTTGCTTCTAGCCGATATAAAGAAATAAAAGCAGGAACAATCATTGAGATTGCATCATTTCGTTTCACGGTATTAGAATACCAGCATGCACATATCGATTATTTCAAAGTAGAGTCCACAGAAAGAAAAACAGAATAAAAGAAAAAAGGCTGTGACATTTTTTGTCACAGCCTTTTTGTTATCTAAAAAACCTGTTTTCGGTAAACGAAGAAGATATTTTCAATAAAAGTTTTCATTTTTAGCCGCAACGATTTCTTTTAATCAAGGCTATCTTGCTTCTGCATATTCTAATGTGAAATGTTCCTCTTCACCCATGTGTTTCAATTGTTTCATCGAACGCATATAAGAGTAAAGCAACACGGCAACAGAACCGATCCAAGCTAAAGGAGAAGCTGCTGCTGCTCCTGGGTATCCCCACATTCCTGTAAGAACGATAGCTGCAAAAGAACGCATAAGCAATTCCATCATACCGGCGATCGTAGGGATCTTGCTTTGTCCAAGCCCTTGAAGTGTGTAGCGTAAAATGAACAGGACTGCTAAGATCCAGTAAAGAGACCCATTGATATTGAAGTAGGTTTGTGCTAATTCAAATACACGTGTTTCTGATGGGCTAACAAACAATTGAACAAAGAAATGACCGAAGAAAATGACGATAGCACCTGCTAAGAGACTAAATCCGACACTCATCAGTAAAGTTTGACGTACCCCTTGCAAGATTCGGCCATATTCTTTCGCACCATAGTTTTGTGCAGTGAAAGTTGCCATTGCAATACCAAATGACATCATCGGCTGATTTGCAAATTGGTCGATACGACCAGCAGCGGCTTGAGCAGCTACGACATCTGTCCCTAGACTATTTAGTGCTGCTTGTAACACGATAGCACCAACAGCGATGATCGAAGATTGAAACGCCATTGGCAAAGCAGCGTTTAGGTGTACAGCAAACTCTTCTTTTTCAAATTTGAAATCTTTTTTGCGTAACTGTAACAAAGGCATTTTTTTCTTGATATACACTAGACACAGTACGCTGGAAGAAACTTGTGCGATTACTGTAGCAATAGCTGCACCTTCCACACCCATGCCAAAATAGATAATAAAGATCAAATCAAGTACGACGTTGCTGATGACCGCAATGATCAGAAAGAATAGTGGTGTGCGGCTGTCACCAAGTGCGCGAATGACATTAGAAAGCAAATTGAAACTGACTGATGCAAAGATCCCTAATAAAATAATTGAAATAAATGTTTGTGCTTGATCAAGTATTTCAGGAGGAGTTTGCATCAATTGAAGCATCGGACGAATAAACAGGAGACTTAGGACAGTTAAAATCACAGTGACGACAAGACTAATGACAACACTAGCAGCAAAACTTTTCTTCAGACCCCGATAATCTTTTGCACCGTAACGTTGTGCGGTGATAATGGCTAAACCAGCTGTTAAACCTTGGGCAAAGCCAATGATCAAAAATGTCAGGCTTCCAGTTGCACCAACCGCTGCCAGCGCATTTTTACCTAGCGTCTGACCCACGATGATCATATCGATCATATTGTAGAACTGCTGAAAAACATTTCCGATCAGTAAAGGAACAGTGAACATCAAAATCAGTTTAGCGGGGCTTCCTTTTGTTAAATCGCGCATCTTTTAAACTCCTTATATCTTTAAAATTTAGTTAGTAGTATATAGCGTTTATCCTGAGAATACCATTTAGAAATCAATGATAATTTATGAAACTCCATAAAAAGAAGCCAAGAATTGAGTCAAAGAATCAACAACTTGGCCTGGTCTGTAAAATAAGGGACATCCACGTTTATCTATCACCTTAATATTGTCTGATCTCACTTGGTAAAAGGATCGTTTCTCTCGTACCGTCATCATAGGCGTATACTTGAGCAGGAAATTGGTTCGAATAGGCAAACGGCAAATCAATATCCATTTCCACATTGCTTCCTGCTTGAGAAAAATGCATCGTCACTTTTCCACGATTTTCGATCAAATCAAAGGTTAATATATTTTCTAATGGAATGACTCCCTTAAGATCTAGGTCAATAATAAACCATATACTGTCAATCAATTCATCTGGCAAACTTGATACGACACCAACTGAAGCGTAACGGTTGCGGCTGCTATCAAAACTTTCAAACATCTGTTTAACCTCCTTCGAATCAACGAATGTTTTATTTTTATAATTAATCCTAGGATAAACTAGAAATACTTACTTCAACGAGGGTTCATTCTAATAAAGAATCAGGAAAAATGCAACAATAATTGAATACTTTTTTTCAAAGTATAAATTTTTATAAAGGTACGATAAAAGTATGCGAGGAAAAGCTTGGTAAATTAGGATTTTTCGTTTGCAAAGCTATTTGTAAAAGTGGAAGCCTCATATGAAAATAAACGATTAGAAAGAAAAAAAGGCGTGTTAAAAGCTGCTGACCCGCCGCTTCTAACACCACCTGATTGTTTCAGTATTATTCTTCTGTTGAACCGATTACTTCTGGTTCGCCACCTTCACCTGTGCTTTCTTCTTCTTCACTTTGAGCGACTACAGCAGCGATTTGCTCTTCACTGTCGGTCACGAATTTGTAATCGTCGTTTTTTGGAAGATCGGCTACTGTAATAGAATCACCTAATTCCAAGTTTGTCACGTCAACTTCAATTCGTTCAGGCAATTTGTCTGGTGTAGCAGATACGACTACTGTATACAAGTTTTGAGCTAACACTCCACCAGATTTAGCACCCACTGATTCGCCAACAAGAACGACTTCTGTTTCGACTTCTGTTTCTTCCGACATGTTTACAGATAGAAATTCTGCATGTTCGAAATGATTGGTAAAAGTGTTCGTTTGGATCTTGTGAACCAATGTATTGACTTTTTGTCCATCGATGTCCATCGTGATGACTGTGTTCGCTCCATGTTCACGCAACAATTTGCTTAGTGTCAAACCATCGAATGAGATAGGGGTACTTTCTACTTTATACCCATAAACAACAGCTGGAACTTTCCCTTCGTGACGAAGTTTGTTTCTTAATGAACGGGGACGTACTTCTCTTTTACTTACTTCTAATGATACTGACATAACCAAAATTCCTCCTTAAAATGTGACTGTCTGCTTTGGTAACGGACAGATTTTATTTAAGTGAATTCTAAAGGCTAATCTCGTGCACATCATCGAAGGCAGGGCGCTTAAAAAAGCGCAAAAGGAGAGATGCGCGCATCTCCCCTTAGAAAGTCAGGATTCAACTTTTCTCCACCAGGTCATTACGCTGTGTATGAGAAATCCAATTCACTTTACTATTTAACCGTAACGTGAACTGTTAATTAAGTCAAGGAATAACTATGATGATGTATTTGCAAGCAAGAATATTCAAGGTATAATTAATTAGTAGTAATAAGAAAGGAAACAGCATGCGTTTAGATAAATTAATAGAAGAAAAATTAGAAACGACACGCAAGGAAATGAAGCGGCTGTTTGCTTTGAAGCAAGTGATGATAGATGGCACAGTCGAATTTCGACAAAATCGAAATGTAGATAGTTTACTGCATCAAATCGAAGTAGCAGGTGAACACTTAGAAACAAATGAGTCCTATTATCTTCTCAATAAACCTGAAAAAGCTGTTACAGCTGTATCAGATCCAGAAAAGACGACAGTAATCGATCTGATTGCAAGTGCCGATCGTTTCCAACCATTATATCCAGTGGGAAGACTAGATAGAGATACAACAGGACTATTGCTGATCACTTCGAATGGACAATTGGGATATGAAATGCTACTTCCAGAAAAAAAGGTTTCAAAGACTTATCAAGTAGTTGTGAACGAAAGGGTGACATCAGCAGACGTAACAGCATTTGAAAATGGAATCGTATTCGCTGATGGGTATCAATGTAAGCCGGCTGATTTAAAAATACTCAAAGCAGACAAGCACCAAAGTACGGTTTTATTGACGATCCAAGAAGGAAAATTCCATCAAGTCAAAAAGATGTTCTTAGCCCAAGGAAAGAAAGTGACCGCATTGAAACGGCTAAGCATGGGACCATTGGAATTAGATGAACAGCTAGGAGTAGGCGAGTATCGATCGTTGACATTAGCAGAGATGAAAAAGTTAAGTATTTATTTTAAATAGGAGGTCAAAAAGATGAAATATAAAACTTTATTGTTCGATGTAGATGATACATTGTTAGATTTTCAATTAACTGAAGCCAATGCTTTAAGTGCTTTGTTTGCAGAACAAGGAATCACATTGACACCAGAAATCGAAACCAGCTATAAGGCTTTGAATCATCATTTATGGCAGGAGTTTGAAAAAGGCAGACTATCACGAGAAGAAATAATAGGCAGTCGTTTTGGGTTACTTTTCCAGCAATTTGGGAAAACAGTAGATAGTGATCAAATGGAAAAACGCTACCGCCACTACTTGAACCAAGGTCATGATCTTGTTCCAGGAAGTCTAGAAATCCTGAAAAAGGTCCATCCGCATGCTGAACTTTATATTGTGACGAACGGTGTGTCGCACACGCAACATCGGCGATTAACAGATGCAGGAATGCTTGATTACTTCAAGGATATCTTTGTCTCAGAAGCTGTCGGAGCGCAAAAGCCGATGAAAGAATTTTTTGATCATGTCTTTTCCCACATTCCTAATTTTGATAAAAAGCAAACTGTGATCATTGGTGATTCTTTGACTTCTGATATCAAAGGAGGAAATATGGCAGGGATCGATACGATTTGGTTCAATAGAAATAAATTACCAGAAATCGAAGAAATCCAGCCTACTTATCGAATCGATTCATTAGAGGAACTTTATTCATTATTGGAAATTGAAAAGGATTAATTTTCAGAAAAATATAGCATTTTCGTGTTTTTTCGCTATAATAGATTAGAATGAAAAAACGGATACGAAAGAGGTTTTAGTCAATGACAAAAAGCAAGCCAATTATCATTGGTGTGACGGGTGGATCCGGAAGCGGAAAGACAAGTGTCAGCCGTGCGATTTTCAACAACTTCCCGGACCATTCCATCATGATGCTTGAACAAGATTCTTATTACAAGGATCAGAGCCATTTGAGTTTTGAAGAACGCTTGAACACAAATTACGATCACCCATTTGCCTTTGATAATGATCTGCTGATTCAGCATGTAGGCGACTTACTGAACTATAAAGCCATTGAAAAACCCGTGTATGACTATGTAGCGCATACAAGAAGTCAGGCAACGATCATTCAGGAACCAAAAGAAGTGATCATTCTAGAAGGAATCCTGATTTTAGAAGACGAACGTCTGCGTGACTTGATGGATATCAAAGTATACGTAGATACAGATGATGACATTCGTATCATTCGTCGTATCAAACGGGATATGGAAGAACGGGGACGCACATTGGACTCCGTGATCGAACAATATTTGACAGTTGTTAAACCGATGTATCATCAATTTATCGAACCAACGAAGCGCTATGCGGATATCATTGTTCCAGAAGGCGGAGAAAACCACGTTGCTATTGATTTGATTACAACAAAAGTAGCTAGTTTCTTAAACCATAAATAGTGCGCAGCGAAACAGTTGAACGGACTGCGACCGTTTGAAAAGCAAGGATTCTGCTTTTTGAACAGTCACCAGCCAACTGTTTTTTTATTTATAACAAGAGGTTGTGAAAACAGCATCTTGACCTGAGTATTAAAAGAAGAAACGGAAAATAGCTGTTTATATTTTACCGTTTTTTGAGCTAATACCGAAGGTCAGCTGATTGAGCACCGTGAAGTAGAGGTTGTAAAAAAGCTGTCTTTGCATCAAGCGATAAGAGCATCCAAATAAAACAGCTCCTCACGTTTTTCGTTGGGTTGGGCTTATTATCGTAGATGCAAGCTTTTGAACACCGTTTAACGAGAGGTTGTAACAGAAGTGGTTAGATGCAATAAATAAGAAGAAACTTACGAAAATTATTTCTCGAATTTGTGTGAGATTTCGACTTATTTTTTTGAAGAAGCTCTTTTGTCGCACCCCCTAAGGAGGCAGTTTTAATAAATGAAAAAAGATGTGGGGAATATAGATGTCTAAAAAAGGATCAGTTTTACAAAAATGTCTTCAGATCATGCCTATTATTGGTCTGTTTTTTTTCTTTGTGTTGATTCTTTATGCTTATCATCATGGGATTTTTCGATCGAGCACGTCTTTGCAAGCGTTTATCCAGCAATTTGGCAAGTATGCAGTGATGATATTTGTTCTGTTGCAAGTGATCCAAGTGATCATTCCTATTTTGCCGGGAGGGATCTCCTCAGTAGCGGGCATGCTGATGTTTGGCAATGGATTTGGGCTTTTATATAGTTGTATTGGCCTAGTGATTGGGGAAGCAATCGGATTTTTGCTTGTCCGTTACTATGGCGTAGCCTTTGTCCAGCTTATTTTATCGCCAAAAAAGTATCAGAAATTTGATGAATTGCTGACAAGAAAAACGAAAGATATCAAAAAAGTACTAGTCGTTACCTTGCTGCTTCCCTTTGCGCCAGACGACTTGATCTGTCTAGTAGCTGGTTTGACGAAATTATCTTTTAGGGAATTTATGCAGATTGTGATTTTCTTGAAACCATGGTCGGTAGGTGTGTATAGCATGATCATGCTCTTTTTATTCCATCAAGCGCAAGGTCATATATAATGTAAAAAAGGACGTGGGTGTATGGAAAAAATAAAAGTAACAGAAAATGAACTGGATGAGCTGATGGCAGTCATACAAGAAGTATGGCCGGAAGCTTTTGTGCCGATCATTGGTCAAAAACAAGTGGATTACATGCTGAAAACTTATCAGTCAAAAAAACAGATTCAAAAAGAACTGACAGAAGGTGTGTCCTACTTTTTATTAAAAAGCGAAGAAAAGACGGTCGGTTACACTGCTTATGAAGAGATAAATGGAAAAATTTATTTAAGTAAATTATATTTGCTAAATAAAGTACGTGGCCAAGGATTGACTTCTTCGGTTTTTCGCTGGTATGAAGAACTTGCTGCGCAAACAAAGGAAAGAGAGATCTTTTTGCGAGTGAACCAGGGAAATCATCAAGCAATCGAGGTTTATAAGCATGAAGGGTTTGAGATTACAGAAGAACTTATTTCAGATATCGGTCAAGGATTCCAGATGGTTGATTATAAAATGAAAAAAGCTCTCGCATAAACATAGGAACTGTGTTAAAGTAAATTTATGCGACGGGTCGAGAAGGACTCTGGTTTACAGAGTTCCTAATTGATTTTGGAGGCACAGGATAATTGATTTCTATCTTTATCACCTGCCGGATGCAGGGGTGTCGGACAAGACTTTTGTGGAGAAGGGCTTGTCTGCTTGAGTAATCAAGTACCGTAAAAATACAGAAAGAAGCTTATGCTTCTTTCTGTATTTTTTTTTACAAGAATATATTCTGTAAAATTGGTTTATTTCCCCTTTAATGCTAAAATCGAAGAGCAGATTAGTTATAAGACTGTTTAAGGGAGCCATTGTCATGTTCGAAAAACTCAAACGATTTGGGCGTAATTTTACACAAACAACGCCCTTTATCTTAAGTAACACGGTTATTTTTATTCCTTATCTTTTATTTTTGGGACTAACAGACTCGCATAATTGGCTGACGATTTTGCCATTTACGCTGTTTTATGCCTTTCGGATGACTGGACTATTTTTAGTCAACAGTCTACGATTTGGTCTAGATAGTTACACGTTGCTGATGATCGCTCTGCTGATTGGTGGTGCGGGTTCATTGCTTGGAATATTAGGCGTATTTTATTTTCCTTTATTTTATTTTTCAAGTGTTTTGCTAGGGCTGAGTGCAGCATGGCTTGTACCTGCTAATACCACGGTCAATTTTCACGAAAAGACGCAAGGTTTTATCAATATGGATGGGAAAAAGTACTTATTTGCAGCTATCTGGCTATTTCTCCTGTATCAAGCGATTGAGTTGCCTGCACCGACTCAGATTGCAGCAAGCTTTACTATTTATACACTTTTTTACGTTATGGCCTACCATACGGTTAGTCATTATCCGCGTTACGAACTGGATTTCAAAGACATCAAAAGAAATCTGGTAGCTACGCGAGAGCTTGTTTTATTTTTGATATTCTTTGGCTTATTGTTTCTTTTGAGAAATGCCCGATTGTTATTCGATGAAAGGCTTTTTGATCTTGCTATTTATGGTTTCTTGCTGCTGTTCATCTTGTTCGTGTTTGTTTTAGGACACCAGAAGAAGGAATGGAAGTTGCCAAGCTGGCTAAATCTGTTTACTTTTCTAAATGGAATGCTAGGGAATTTCCTTTTTTTGTTTAGCAGTTTTTATGTTGGCATACTGTACGGATTAGAAAAACTTTCGATTTTTATGTATTTGCCTTATGCAGCAGGCTTGATTGCAGCAAAAATAGTCGGACCATGGATTTTGAAACGTTTATCATGGTCTCCATTGGCTATGCAATTGCTTGGACTGAGTTCTTCTTTATTGGTCCTCTTGATTCCAAATGGTTTTGCGATAGGTGTCTTTCTGCTTAGTTTCTGGCACGTAGTAACAGGCAGCTGGCTAAATAAGGAATATTATCAAACTGATGCAGCTATTCCAATGGATCGCCGGATCGTTGTCAAGTATACTACTCAAAATAAAGGGAGTGTGATCCACCAGTTTTTATTGATGACGCTTTTGTTTATTTTAGCAAAAGAAATGGGAGAGCCAATCCATCTATTATTGATCACGCTGAACCGTGAATCAGTGCCGATAGAAAGTGTACAACTGCTTATCTTGGCAAAATGGATCAATGTTGGTCTTTTACTGAGCGGATTAGTAACTGTTTATCATTTATGGAAGAAGGCGAAAAAGAATGAGGCTATTCATTGATGGAGATGGTTCTCCAGTAAAAGAAGATGTCATAAAATTAGGAGAATCCTATGGTCTCGACGTGATTATCGTAACCAGTGTGGACCATTATACGACCAAAGAATACGCTAATCATGTCCAAATCGTCTACGTAGACCGCGGAGCTGATAGTGCGGATTATAAAATCGTCGGTATGGTTAAGAAGAATGACTTTTTGATCACGCAAGATTATGGTTTAGCTTCACTTGTATTGCCGAAGGGCGTCCGAGTGTTCCATCACTCTGGAAAAGAATTTGACGAAGCGAATATCGGCACGCTTCTAGAACAACGTTATCATAGTGGAAAGTTAAGAAAAGCTGGCATAAGGACAAAGGGTCCAAAACCCTTTACGGAGAAAGATCATATGTCTTTTCGTCAAGCGTTAAAAAAGGCAATTGACCAAGGTTTACCAAGTACAGAAGATAGTAGGTAACGAAGGTATTTTATTTATGCTCGAATACACCAAAAAAGGAACAGGGAAACAGGATAAATGGATTCCTTGTTCCTTTTTGATTGTTCTTATTACTGGGTGCAGAACAGCTTTTTCACATTTTTTATTCTCGGTGTTTCAGAAGTAGCCTCTTCGAAAAATAAGCCGAATTTTCACAAAAATTTGAGAAACAATTTATGTAAAACCCCTTCTTATTTCTTGAAGCTGATTCTTTCTGTCACAACCTTTTTCTACTTTTTCCTCTTCTTATACATTTGGATCAATGCATCGATTGCCAAAAAAATAATGACGAATGCGGCAATAGCATACGTAAATATCCCTAATAAGGAAACGACCTCTGCGTTTTCTACAGGTGCTGCTTGGACAAGCAGGGAGGACCCTACGATCAATGCAGCTAAAATCATACCGAAAACAAGCCGATTGATCATACTTTCGATCCTGCTCAATAATTTGTCTTGCTTTTTCAATTCCAAATTGACTTTTCCTTGTCCCGAAGACCACATTTCTAATAGATGGTGGAGCTGTTGAGGGATCTTAGGCGCAGCCTTCATCCCTTCCAATAAGTCTAATCCGCTTTGTTTCAATGTATCTTCTACATCCAGATGAGTGAGAAAATAATGTTGGGCAAAAGGCGAAGCGACTTCCATGAGGGAAACTTCAGGGTCAAGGACACGGATCACCCCTTCTAATGTCCCGAATGCTTTCAGCAAAAGCGTGATATCACGATCGAACTGCAGATTATTTTGATGACAAATCGTCACGACGTGTGTGAATACTTCTTGCAAGTTGATTTCATCAATAGGAGAATCATAATACTGTTCAAGAAAACTTGTCAGTTCTTGGTGGAACCGACTTTCATCAAACACGCCTTCTTGCTGACAAAGTCGCAAGACCGCTTTTTCGATTCGATAAGCATCTTTTGTATACAGCGCTAAAACGGCTTGTGTGAGTTTTTGCCTAAGCCCTGCAGAAAGATGCCCCATCATACCAAAATCGATGTAGTTGACGGTATATGGCGCAACAGGGTCTTCTGTAGAAGTAGAGGCTCGAAAAGTAAAGGAACCGAACTCTTTTTCATGGACTGTTTCAGTTTTTTGGCTAGCTCGTGTCTGTTCTTCTTTTGTTAGTACATGGAATAGCAGATTCCCTGGATGAGGATCAGCATGGAAAAAACCATCATCAAATACCTGTTTCATAAAGTTCTCAACTAAAAGCTTTGCAACTTCTTGTTTCAGCTGCTTGTTTTGAATACCGGTGATAAAAGTTTCTGTTCCGTTTTTGGCATTCATCAAATGATTCAAGTTTTTACCAGACATTTCTTCCATCACGATCACTTTTTTCGAACAAAAAGCGTCATAAATTTTGGGGCTGCGGATCTCTTTCCAGCCATTGTTCTTTTGATAGAATTGTTCGCCATTTTGATTTTCTTTTAAGAAGTCCATTTCATTGATCAAGGAACGTTTCACTTCTTGGAGTACCCCTTTTAGATCAACTACGCTAGTTTCAGGAATGTATTTGATCAAAGGGATCGCTCGTTCAAATAGTTGAAGATCAAGTCGAATCTCTTCGGCGATGTTAGGGTGTTGGATCTTAACGACGACCGAGTCACCGTTCTTCAGCTTGGCACGATGAGCCTGCCCCATAGAAGCAGAGGCAAAAGGCGATTTGGAAAAATCATCGAATATATCTGATAATGAAAGAGAAAGTTCTGTTTCGATCGTCTTTTTGACCGTTGAAAATGTGTCGCTAGGTACACTATCTTGTAATGTTTTGAATGTTTGAGTGAAGGCAGAAGAAAGCAAATCTTCTCGAACAGAAAGCATCTGTCCTATCTTGATGAAGGTGGGGCCTAGTTCTTCAAAGGCTTTTTTTACCTGTTCGGGATTTTTTTGCTGTACAAAGTTTGGCACTACATTGTAATTGATGAACACTCGAATGATTTCTGCCAAGCGGCTGCGTGGATTTGTTTGCGCCATCATCATCCCTCCTTTTCTTTATCATAACTTTTTAAAAAAAACGGGACAAATAATCTAGCTGACAAAAAATAAATGACGTTTGTTCTTTTAGAAACCAACTCGTTTTTTTATAAATAAGTTATTCGTTTATTTTTGTTTTGTGCTAAAATATGAGAGTAAATCACTGAACGATTTAGAATACAGGAGGACAATCTTTTGAAGATTACTTTACTATATGGCGGACGCAGCGCAGAGCATGAAGTGTCCATTCTTTCCGCATTTTCAGTTTTAAATGCCATTTATTATAATTATTACCAAGTTCAACTCATATTTATTACAAAAGAAGGACAATGGGTCAAAGGTCCATTACTAACAGAAAAACCTGCAAGCAAAGATGTCTTGCATCTTTCATGGGACCCAAGTGGACAGACGGAGGAAGGCTTTACAGGAAAAGTGATCAATCCGGGCGAAATCAAAGAAGAAGGAGCCATCGTTTTTCCAGTTTTACATGGGCCAAACGGGGAAGATGGAACGATCCAAGGCTTCTTAGAGACATTGAATATGCCTTATGTCGGCGCAGGCGTATTGACCAGTGCATGTGCCATGGATAAAATCATGACCAAGTATATTTTACAAGCTGCTGGTGTGCCGCAAGTTCCTTATGTACCAGTACTTAAGAATCAATGGAAAGAAAATCCTAAAAAAGTATTTGATCAATGTGAAGGTTCTTTGCTTTATCCGATGTTTGTCAAACCGGCGAATATGGGTTCTAGTGTCGGCATTACAAAAGCAGAAAACCGAGAAGAGCTGCAAAATGCTTTAGCAACAGCCTATCAGTATGATTCTCGAGCAATCGTTGAACAAGGAATTGAAGCGCGCGAAATCGAAGTTGCTGTATTAGGAAATGAAGACGTTCGGACGACTTTGCCTGGTGAAGTCGTAAAAGACGTAGCATTCTATGATTATGAAGCAAAATATATCAATAATAAAATCGAAATGCAGATTCCAGCCGAAGTGCCAGAAGAAGTTTATCAAAAAGCACAAGAGTACGCGAAGTTAGCTTACACGATGTTAGGCGGAAGCGGATTGAGCCGGTGTGATTTCTTTTTGACAAATAAAAATGAATTATTCCTGAATGAATTAAATTCTATGCCAGGATTTACGGAGTTCAGTATGTACCCACTCTTATGGGAAAATATGGGCTTGAAATACGGTGATTTGATTGAAGAACTGATTCAATTAGGAATGAATCGATACCATCAGCGTCAATCTTTTTTTTAAAAAAATGAATAAAGAGAAATAAAGAAGAAGCTGGAGTGATTGCGTAACCGCGTTCATTCTAGCTTCTAAATACGAATAGAGAAATTTACTTGGAAGTGAGAGTCATGCGAACCCGCCGTTTAGGCCAAACGCTTTTTTCACAACCTTTTTTAGGAGAGATCTCAATGAATCTAACAATACAAGAAATTGCACAAGCCGTGGGCAGCGAATGCTCTGCACTGACAAAGATTACCAATGTCGAATTTGACAGCCGGAAGATAACCGAAGGAAGTTTATTCGTTCCTCTTGCTGGTACGCGAGATGGACATGAATTTATCCAGCAAGCGATCACAAACGGAGCATCTGCTTCATTTTGGAGCTTGCCTGTTGAACAAGCTCCAAAAGATTTTCCAGTTATTCCTGTAGCAGATCCTTTGAAAGCCATGCAGCAATTGGCAACCTATTACTTGGAAAAAGTAGGCGCAGAAGTCGTTGCAATTACAGGAAGCAATGGTAAAACCACCACGAAAGATCTAACCGCGTCTGTCTTGTCTGAAAAATACAAAACATATAAGACGCAAGGAAATTACAACAATAATATTGGTCTTCCTTACACGATTTTGCACATGCCCCAAGATACAGAAAAGATCGTCTTGGAAATGGGCATGGATCACGCCAATGAAATCACGGAACTTTCACTTATGGCTCAACCAAAAGCTGCAGCAATCACAATGATCGGTGAAGCACACATAGAAAATCTTGGGTCGCGAGAAGGAATCGCTAAAGCCAAAATGGAAATCACTGACGGACTTGTACCAGACGGATTACTCGTTGTGCCCGCAGATGAACCGTTGCTGACACCTTTAACGGCAACATTAGTACAAACAGTCACAACATTCGGTATTGGAAATGGCGATGTTCATGCGGAAGTGACAGCAAAAGGAAAAGCACAAACCGATTTTGTAGTAGAAGGAGAAACATTTACGATCCCGCTGCCTGGAAGTTATAATGTAACGAATGCTTTGATTGCGTATACGATCGGGCGCTTCTTTGGACTGTCCATACCTGAGATACGCCAAGGGCTCGCCCATGTTTCTATCACTCAAAACAGAACCGAATGGCTAACGGCAGGAAATGGTGCAGCTATTTTGAGCGATGTCTATAATGCAAATCCAACAGCCATGGGACTGGTATTAGATACTTTTAAAAATCTACCAACAAAAGGACGCAGAATCGCTGTGTTAGCAGATATGCTGGAATTAGGGAAAGAGTCTTTAAATATGCATGCGCAAATGAGTGAACATATCGATCCTGAGAAATTCGCCATGATTTTCCTTTATGGGGAACAAATGCATGCACTAAAAGAAGAATTGAACCAAAAATACCCCCAACTACCTGTGTTCTATTTTGAAAAAGAAAAGAATAAATTGATTGATGCTGTAAAACAAAATCTTGAAGCAACAGATAGTATTATGCTAAAAGGCAGCAACAGCATGGGCTTATTTGAAGTGGTAGAACAGCTTCAGCAAATGAAATAAAAATCTGTAAACTTGCAGAAAACGAAAAACTATGTTAGAATAACCTATTGCCGAAAGATGAAGAGAAATTGGACTGGTTTTGCCATAGAAACAACTTGTTGAAGCCAGATGTCATAATAATGATAAAGCTGAACGCGACCCGTTTGGCTTTTCTAATGCCTAAACTTCGCAAAGTGATTTTTCGGTGGTGCCACAGGGGCTAAGAATGGATAAAAACGTGCGTGGCCACTGTCAAAAAGAAACAATACACTTTGACCGAACAAATCGACGGGGTAGCAAAAAAGCTACATCCTCAGTTAACAACCATATAGGAGGATTCATTTGAAATTTAAAGAACTAGAATTATCACCAGAATTGTTGAAATCAGTCGAACGCGCTGGTTTTGAAGAAGCAACACCTATCCAATCAGAAACGATTCCACTAGCATTAGCTGGAAAAGACGTTATTGGACAAGCACAGACAGGTACAGGGAAAACAGCTGCATTTGGATTACCAATGTTAGAAAAAATCGATCCAGATCGTCACGAATTACAAGGTTTAGTTATCGCACCAACACGTGAGTTAGCTATCCAAACACAAGAAGAATTATATCGTTTAGGGCGCGACAAAAAAGTACGTGTACAAGCCGTTTACGGCGGAGCAGATATTGGCCGTCAGATCCGTGGCTTGAAAGATCGTCCACATATCGTTGTGGGTACACCAGGACGTATGCTTGACCACATCAACCGCCACACATTGAAACTTGGAACCGTTCAAACATTAGTTTTGGATGAAGCAGATGAAATGTTGAATATGGGCTTCTTGGAAGATATCGAAAAAATCATTTCACAAGTTCCTGATCAAAGACAAACATTACTTTTCTCAGCAACGATGCCGCCAGCTATCAAGAATATTGGCGTTAAATTCATGAAAAATCCACATCATGTGAAGATCAAAGCGAAAGAAATGACAGCTGACTTGATCGATCAATACTATGTCCGCGCAAAAGAATACGAAAAATTCGATATCATGACTCGCTTGTTTGATGTTCAAACACCTGAACTAACAATCGTCTTCGGACGTACAAAACGTCGTGTAGACGAATTGGCACGCGGATTAGAAGCACGCGGTTACCGTGCAGAAGGAATCCATGGCGATTTGTCTCAACAAAAACGAATGAGCGTATTGCGTTCATTTAAGAGCGGTCATTTAGATATCCTTGTAGCGACAGACGTTGCTGCACGTGGATTAGATATTTCAGGTGTCACTCATGTGTACAACTATGATATCCCTCAAGATCCAGAAAGCTACGTTCACCGTATCGGACGTACAGGCCGTGCCGGAAAAGGCGGTATGTCTGTGACTTTCGTTACACCAAATGAAATGGACTACTTGCATGTGATTGAAAACTTGACGAAAAAACGGATGACGACTTTACGTCCACCAACCGAAAAAGAAGCATTCAAAGGTCAATTAGGTGCTGCAGTTGAACAAATCGAAACAAAACTTGCAGAAAATGGTCTAGATAAATACCTGCAAACAGCAGATAAATTATTAGAAGAATATTCTGCACAAGATTTAGTTGCACTTTTGCTAAAAACGACAGCAAAAGATCCAGCTGATGCAGTGCCAGTGAAGATCACACCAGAACGCCCATTGCCAATGCAGAAAAAAGGATACAATAAAAATGGCAAACGTGGTGGCGGAAACAACCGTAATCGTCGTGACGGCGGTAATTATCGTGGAAACAAATCAAAAGGCGGTTATAGCAAAAATAATAACAGCCAAAAAGATGGCGGTAAACGTCACAATGATAAAAAACGCGGATTTGTAATCCGTTCAAATAACGATTAAACATAAAATGAAAGTTTCTCTTTTTTAAGAGAAACTTTCATTTTTGTTATTTGTGGACTTATTTGTGGCAAAATGGTTATAATTTGGTAGAATGAGAGTGTTCTAAATTTATTGAAAAGAGAAAAGCATATGATAAAAGGAATTGGGATCGATGCAGTCGAACTTCCTAGGATCACTCGGCTGATCGAAGAAAAACCAAAATTCATTGCACGAATCTTGACCTCTGATGAAATGAAACTATTCCAGTCCTTGCCTTTTCATCGCCAAGTAGAATTTTTAGGCGGGCGTTACGCTTGCAAAGAGGCTTTCTCTAAAGCTTGGGGAACTGGGATCGGAAAAGTTACCTTTCAAGATGTCGAGATTTTAAAAAATGAAAACGGTCAGCCTGTTGTGACGCGTTCACCTCATGAAGGCAATGTATGGGTCAGTATTACTCATACAAATGAAACAGCTTTTGCACAAATTATTTTGGAAGACTAGAAAGAAGGAAAAACGATGGTTGTCGCTTGGCACCGCCCAACGAAAGCAGTGATACATAAAAAAGCTATAACTGAAAATGTAGCAAATGAAGTTGCAAGACTTCCGCAAGGAAAAGAATTGTTTGCAGTAGTAAAAGCAAACGGATACGGTCATGGAGCTATTGAAACAGCTGAGGCAGCAGTTGCAGGTGGAGCTTCGGGCTTTTGTGTTTCAAATTTAGATGAAGGAGTCGAGTTGAGAGAAGCTGGATTTACTCAGCCCATCCTTATCTTGAATATGGTTCCTTACGACGCACTGACTGTAGCTGTTGCTCATGATTTATCAGTAACTGCAGGTACACGGGAATGGTTGCAGGCAGCAGCTGCTGTTTTAGAGAAAAGTAAGCTAGAGACGCCTCTTTCGATTCATCTAAAAGCAGACACTGGGATGGGTCGTATCGGATTTTGTACACCTGAAGAAGTAAAAGAGGCAGCTGCATTCATCAAAGAAAGTCGTGTATTAGAATGGGAAGGTTTATTTACCCATTTTTCTACAGCAGATCAGGCAGATGATACATATTGGAATCTGCAAAAAGAACGCTTTATAGAAGTGCTAAAAAAACTTCCCGAACTTCCTCGATATGTACATGTCAGCAATAGTGCAACGGCTTTATGGCATGATGAAACAATCGGCAATATGATTCGTTATGGAGTAGCAATGTACGGACTGAATCCCTCTGGGCACGCACTACCGGAAGTTTATCCATTGCAGCCAGCACTTGAGCTGGTTTCTGAATTGATTCAAGTCAAAAAACTCCCAGCAGGTGAAGGAATCGGCTATGGAGAAACATATATCACTCCTGAAGCAGAGTGGATCGGAACGATACCGATCGGTTATGCAGATGGCTGGCCACGAAAGATGCAGGGTTTTTCTCTATTGGTAGAAGGGAACTACTGTGAAACGATTGGGCGTGTATGTATGGATCAACTGATGATCCGATTGCCTCAAGAATTTCCTGTCGGAACAAAAGTGACGCTTATCGGCAAAAATGCAGACAAAGAAATCACTATGCAGGATATAGCAGATCAATTAGGTACGATCCACTATGAAGTGGCTTGCGGATTAGGACAGCGGATACCAAGAGAATATCAAGAATAAGGAGGATCCTATGGTAAAAAGAGGAGATATTTATTTTGCTGATCTTTCTCCAGTCGTGGGATCGGAGCAAGGCGGAACACGCCCAGTTTTGGTTATTCAAAATAATCTAGGTAACCATTTTAGCCCGACGATCATTGTTGCGGCCATAACGGCAAAAATGGCTAAACCTAAGCTTCCGACTCACATTGGGATCAAAGCTACTGGAACAGGAATAGAAAGAGACTCCGTTATCCTGTTGGAGCAGATCAGAACGATCGATAAATCAAGATTGAAAGAAAAGGTCTGCCATTTGGATCGACCCATTATGGCAGAAGTTGACCGAGCATTGAAAATTAGTGTGGGTATCGAAGCACTGACTCCTGTTACTAAATAAATATAGCGAAGTAACCATGCAGCCTTTACATATAAAAAAGGACCAGCTGTGCGTAAAAAAAGATACGTCTGCTTCTAGTACCAGCATTTCTGCTAGAAGAAGCGAACGTATCTTTTTTGATGATCCAAGGAGTGGTCCATGCGCCCTCCTCCTTTACATTACAGCCAGACTTGGATTACCAGCTGGCTTTTTTTACTCCTGGAATCAAACCTTTATGTGCTAATTCACGGAATTTTATACGGGACATCCCGAATTTACGCATGTATCCGCGAGGGCGTCCATCGATTAAATCACGATTTTTCAATCGTTCTGGACGAGCATCTAAAGGAAGTTTGCGCAAGCCTTCGTAATCTTTTTGCGCTTTTAATTCCTGGCGTAAAGCAGCATAGCGTTCAATCGTTTCTTGCTGTTTTTTTGCTTTGGCAATCTTTGATTTTTTAGCCATCAACAAATTCCTCCAATTATTTTTTATTAGCGTAAATCGTAATCTTTACGCTTTTAGATAAATAATTTAACACGTTACGCGAAAAAAGACAACTATTTTGTTTTGAATCATGCGCCAAAACGAAAAGACATTTTTTTTGTCAAAATAAAGGCATAAACGTAAACTTAAAGAAAAAGGGAGATGGTGACCATGCGAAGATTTGCAATTAACGGTTACGGAGAAGCACAAGATGTTTTTGAAGAAATCGATGCTCATCCCAGAGAAGTCGGTTCTGGACATGTTCGTGTAGAAATAAAAGCATTCAGTGTGAATCCTTATGATGTTGCCTTGCGTTTAGGAGAAATGAAAGAGATACGAACATTGAAATTCCCTTATGTACCAGGTAATGATGGCGCTGGTATTGTGACAGAGATTGGTTCAGATGTCACAACTGTTCATGTAGGTGATCGAGTAGCTGTCCATGCAGTCGGCGGGACTTACGGAGAAGAAGTCGTGTTGCCATCAGCAAAAGTAGCAAAAATTCCAGATAAAATGAGTTGGGAAGAAGCAGCCGGAATGGTCACGCCAGGAATTACGGCTTATAATCTAATCAACCATTTGACGGAAATCCAGCCGACAGATACTGTAATGATACTAGGAGCATCAGGTGCGGTCGGGTCAAGTCTGATCCAGCTTCTCCATGAAAAGGGAATCCGAATCTTAACCAGTGCATCCAGTAAAAATGAGGAAAAGGTAAAAAAATTAGGAGCTTCAGCATTTGCTGCTTATGATAAAACAAATCCAGGTCTGCAATTTGCTGATCAGGCAGACCTTGTAATCGATGCGACGAAAGGAAGTATCAAAGGAGAAACCGGCATCCAGATCATGAAACCAGGCGGCAGGTATGTTGCATTAAATGACCTCCCAGATCTAGATTTGCGGCAAAAAAAGGAAGGCTTTTATGAATCGTTTGTTCCAAGAAAGGAATATCTAGATGCAGAAGCCTTTGCTGGCATAATCAAAGCCTACCAAAAAGGAGCCTTTCATGTTTTTATTTCAATGAATCTGTCTGCTTCACTTAAGCATGTCATCCAAGCACATCAGCTAGTTGAAGGACATCCTTCTGCTGGGAAAATCATCCTGTCATTCGAAAAATAAGAAATACAGGAATAAAAAACGAAAAAAGCTGAAACATTTTTGTAGGGGAAAAGACAAAAAATGTTTTAGCTTTTTTGCGTATACGTATAATAGATAAAAACTTTGGCATAAAATTATCTTTCCCTTTTATTTCATGATAAAGTAAAGGCTGTAATCCTTAATTATTTCTCAATATGTAAGAGATTACAATGAGACAATTGCCGTGATATGTCCAAAAATTCGACTTTTTTGAAAAAAGCCGATTGAAAAAAGTATGAAATACATGGTAAAGTAATTCAGCTGAAAAAAGAAGAAGGGGGAGAACTATGCAGTCAATCAAAAATACGCTTCGATTATATTTGCTTGACTGGAAACGGATTTTCAAAAACCCGATTGCAACACTTCTGATCATCGCGATCATGATCATCCCTTCGCTATATGCGTGGTTTAACATCAAAGCATTATGGGATCCATATGGAAATACTGGAGAGCTGCCAATTGCTGTTTACAGTGCAGACAAGCCAGCAGAGTTTCAAGGTAAAGAAGTGGCCATTGGGGAGCAAGTCATTGAATCGCTTCATAAAAATAAACAATTAGGATGGCAATTCGTTGATTCAAAAGAACAATTAGAAGACGGAGTCCGTTCCGGAAAGTATTACGCAGGTATTTACTTGCCAAAGGATTTCTCAGAAGATCTGCTGAGTTTTACTAGTGGTGATATCAAGAAACCAAAAATCGAATATACGGTAAATGAAAAAATCAATGCGATTGCACCGAAAATCACCGATAAAGGAGCAAGTTCGATCCAATCGCAAATCACAAATGAATTTATCAAAACAGCCAGTTCGACTTTATTGAAAGTATTCAATGAAATAGGTTACGACATCGATACGAACCTAGTAAGTATCAATAAAGTCAAAGATATGATTTTATCAACAGATGAAAATTTGGACACGATCGACGGCTACACAAAACAAGTCCTCGAATTACAAAGTCAACTACCTGAAATCAAGGAAAAACTGAATAAAGCAAATGAATTCGTGGATTACATCCCTAAAGTAGATGAGATGGGTGAAAAAGTCGTTGCATTGAATGACAAAATGCCTGAATTGAAAGACCAAGCAAAAATCATCCTTGATTTGCAAGAAAAAATCCCAGAGATCCAAAATGCCGGTAAACAACTAGCAGAGATCGACGGTGATTTTGCTTCGATCCAAGAGACAATGAATCAAGGAATTGACGAAGCAAAACAAGGCTTGACGATCATCCAACAAGTACAAGATATCTTGCCAGATGTGAAAAATTTAGAAAACCAGGCAAGTGATCTAGCAAACCAAACAAAATCAGGTGCCTCTCAACTGAAAGATGCGATACCAAGCATCACAAACAGCGTAGATGTCACATTGAAGTCAATTGGACAAGTGGCAACAACGACAGGTTCGTTAATAGATACTGTAAGAACAGCTATTGAAGATGGTAAGCTGACTGATGATGAAAAGAAAAACATCAGCAATGTATTGAACGGCTTTATTGACGGAATATCTCAACAACAAAATGCAATCGATAAACTGGTCGAGTTCCTGACTAAATTGCAAACAAGTGCTGGAAATACGAAATTACAGCCAATTATTGATCAGCTAAATCAATTAAAACCCTTGCTAAGCAATCTGCAAAACCGCCTATCTGCTTTGAACACAGCTGTTCAAAATGAAGACACGAAGGCTATTGATGAATTGCTAGATCAAATTGAGGTCGTTGTTAATAATATCAATGGCATCATTGCTGGTATCAATACAGGTCAAATCAGTTCCACTGTCACTTCTCTACTAGACCAAGTCATCGATACGATTGGGACTGCACAAGGGGTGCTAAGCAAAGCGGACCAGATCGATTTTGAATCTCTGCTAAGCTCAACGAAAGCAACTGTAACGAATGCAGTGACAATTTTAGAAAAATATCAAAAAGAAATGCCTGCAATTGGACAAGAAATCCATGATGCCAATACAATGCTGAATGGAAATATGGATACCATCGTCAATGGCATCAATGAAGGGGCAGACCTATACAACAATGAATTACCGATCCTTCAGCAAAAATTAGGATTGGCCGCTGATTTTATCCAAAATGATTGGCCAACACTAAAAAATGAAATCACCGGTACATTGACAACAGTAAATGAAAAAATGCCAGAGGTCGAAACAGCTGTGAACGCTGCTGCGGACTTGATCAACAATGACTGGCCAAATATCAAAGCTGGCATCCAAAAAGCAGCAGACGCGATCCGAAAAGGCGAACAAGAAGTCGATCTAGGCGAAGTCATCAAATTATTGAAACTAGATGCAACAAAAGAAAGTGACTTCTTTACACAACCTGTTGAGCTACAAACCAATGCGCTTTATCCAATCGCAAATAACGGTTCAGCTAGCACCCCGTTTTATACTGCACTATGTCTGTGGGTCGGCGCTGTTCTTCTTTCAAGTGTTGCTACGACAGAATACTATTTAGGAAAGAAAGACCGAAACAATTTTACGAAACGAGAACAATTCGTTGCTCGTATGCTGACATTTTTGACAATGGCGATTGCGCAAAGCTTGATCGTTACATTAGGGAATATTTTCTTACTAGGAGTAGATGTCCAAAATCCGGTCTACAGCGTGTCATTTGCTGTCTTGATCGCCTTAGCGTTCATGATGATCGTCTATGTCTTGGCTGCATTATTCGATAATGTCGGTAAAGGGATCGCTATTATCATCTTAGTACTGTCGATCTCTGGCGGAGGCGGGAACTATCCGATCCAAGTCTCAGGGAAATTCTTCCAAATGATCAATCCGTTCTTGCCATTTACTCATGCGGTAAACTTGTTACGGGAATCTGCAGGAGGAATTTATTGGCCAAATGCTACGAAAGCAATCTGGATCATGATCGGTTTGTTTGTTGTCTTTGGAATCGTAGGAACGGCAATCTATCCATTCATCGAAGAAAAAATGACGAAATTCAAAGAAGCGGCGCATGAGAGCCATATTTTTCATTAAAAAAAGAGGTTGTGAAATCAGCGTTTTGACCTGAGTATTAGAGAAAAAAATGGAAAAATAGTTCCTCATATTTTGCCGTTTTTTGAGCTAATGCCGAGGGTCAGCTGATTGAACACCGTGTACCAAGAGGTTGTAAAAAATCTGCTCTGCATCAAGTAATAAGAACGACCAAATAAAAACAGCTTCTTATGTTTTTAATTTGGTTGGGCTTATTACCGCAGATGCAAGCTTTTAAACACCGTTTATCAAGAGGTTGTGACAACTGCGCTATGCTTCGAGTAGTAAGAATGATGGGTAGAAAACAACCTTACATCTCTCTTTCAAAAGTTAAGATATCAAAAAGGATAGAACTTGATTTTCTAAGTCAAGTTCTATCCTTTTATTATAGAATTCAAAGAAAAAGCCCATAAAAAAATGTTAGATTTTTGCTGTATTAAAGCGTTTGAAAAAGCGCTTGATATTTTTCTGTTTTTTTCCAATTATTTTCTTAAAGTTTATTGACTTTTAAGGTCA
This sequence comes from Enterococcus sp. FR204, assembly GCF_031143325.1. Classification (NCBI taxonomy): domain Bacteria; kingdom Bacillati; phylum Bacillota; class Bacilli; order Lactobacillales; family Enterococcaceae; genus Enterococcus; species Enterococcus sp. FR204. The sequence goes on from NZ_JAKZIW010000008.1 coordinate 27,471, forward strand.
GTGAGCGTACTATAACATCTTGTTTACTATAAATTTTCGACTATAAAACTTGAAGTAAAATTGTGTGTAAAGGAGTTTAGAAATTGGATTACTTAAAAAGGTTGTTAGTAGGTAAGCCTTTAAAATCTGCTGAAAATGATGAGCACAAATTAACCCGATTTGCTGCTTTGGCATTATTGTCGTCTGATGCGTTATCATCTATTGCATATGGTACGGAACAAATCGTTGTCGTTTTAGTCGCTTTGTCTGCTGCAGCCATCTGGTATTCGCTACCCATTGCCGCTTTTGTTATTATTTTATTGATTTCATTAACGCTATCATATCGTCAAATCATCCATGCTTATCCTCATGGCGGGGGAGCATATGTCGTCAGCAGTGAGAATCTTGGAAAGAATGCTGGCTTGATTTCCGGTGGCTCTTTATTGATCGACTACATGTTGACAGTAGCAGTATCTGTCTCAGCAGGTGCTGAAGCGATCACATCAGCGGTGCCAGCACTCTACGGTCATCAAGTCGCTATTTCTGTGACAATCGTTTTGCTACTGATGATGCTGAATCTTCGTGGTCTGAGGGAATCTGCATCGTTCCTGTTATTTCCGGTGTACACATTTATCCTTGTGATCTCGTTACTGATCGTTGTTGGTTTATATAATATCGTGACAGGTGCTGTGCCATTGCAAGCTACTGCACTTCCAGGAGCGGCTGTGCCGGGTGTTTCTATCGCTTTGATTTTACGAGCATTTTCTTCTGGTTCTTCCTCTTTAACTGGGGTGGAGGCGATTAGTAATGCTGTACCATTCTTTAAGAAGCCAAGAGCAAAAAATGCCGCTGCTACATTGACGATGATGGCATTGATCTTAGGTTTCTTCTTCGTGGGGATCACATTTATCAACTATTGGTATGGGATCGTTCCTGAAAAAGAAGTCACTGTTTTGTCTCAAATTGGTAAAGCTGTCTTTGGACATGGTATTTTGTATTACGTCCTTCAATTTGCTACAGCGCTGATTTTAGCAGTTGCTGCTAACACCGGTTTTTCTGCTTTTCCAGTTCTTGCATACAATCTGGCAAAAGATAAATTCATGCCTCACATGTATCAAGATCGTGGGGATCGACTAGGCTATTCCAATGGGATTATCACACTAGCGCTAGGTTCGATCGTATTGCTGTTTATTTTCCATGGCTCAACAGAACGCTTGATTCCGTTATACTCTATCGGCGTGTTCATTCCATTTGCTTTATCTCAAACAGGGATGGTCGTCAAATGGAAAAAAGAAGGAAAAAGATGGTTAAGCAAGTCGATTGCCAATATTACAGGTGCGTTCATCTCATATGCAATCATTGCGATTTTGTTTGTCTATCGGTTAGGGGACATTTGGCCTTTCTTCATCATTATGCCAATCGTTATGTTCATTTTTTATAAGATCCATGATCATTATAAAAAAGTAGCAGAACAGCTTCGTTTAGAAAATGATGCAAAACTACATGATTATGACGGGAATACCGTTCTTGTATTAGTCGGAAATGTGACACGGGTAAATATCGGTGCGTTGAATTACGCACGTTCGATCGGTGATTATGTCGTTGCGATGCATGTTTCGCTAGACGAAGATGTCGAAAAAGAAAAAGAAATCGAAGCAGAATTTAAAAAGCATTTCCCAGATGTCCGTTTTTCAATCGTCCACTCTTCTTATCGCTCGATTGAAAATCCAATTATCCGTTATGTAGATATCGTAAGTAAAAATGCAGCGAAACAAAACTATACAACTACTGTGTTGATTCCTCAATTTGTACCAAACAGACGCTGGCAGAATATTCTCCATAACCAAACAAGTTTGCGGTTAAGATTGCGATTGTCTTGGCGTGAAAATATCGTTGTCAGCACCTATAGCTACCATTTGAAGAAATAAGTCCATCAAGAATCTGGGACACAAAGTAGTTTATTGAATATCATTTAAATAAAAAAGGTCGTAGCGCTCAAGCGCCACGACCTTTTTTTGCCTTGATTCATTCTGTCTGCGATTTTTTTGAAGCAGGATCTAGCCGTCTTTCCAAAATACCTAAAAGCCAGTCCGTGATAATCGCCATTAATGCAGTTGGCAATGCACCTGCTAAAATAATCGATGTGCCATCTGTTGCATTGGTTCCTCGGATAATGATATCTCCAAGACCACCAGCACCGACGAATGCACCGATCGCGGTTATCCCGATGGCAACAACTAACGCGTTTCTTATGCCTGCCATGATAACAGAAACAGAGAGTGGTAACTCTACCATGAATAGTCGTTGTCTAGCAGTCATCCCCATGCCTTTGCCGACATCAAGGATGTTTTTGTCTACTTGGATCATCCCGGTATACGTATTCTTGATGATCGGTAAGAGGGAATACAAAAATACAGTAACAATCACGACATTGACTCCCAGGCCTAATCCAATGATTAAAATGGAGATCATGGCTAGAGAAGGGATCGTCTGGATGATATTCGCCAAACGAATCACCCAGTTTGCTAATTTACGTCTCCTAGAAATCATGATCCCAACCGGAATCCCGACAACTGCTGCAAAGAGGACACCATAGATAGAAATCAGGAAGTGACGGATAAATTGTGCAAAGATATAGGAGCCATTTTCCTGGAAATAATAGAAAAATTGTTGAAAGACATTCATTTTATCCAATTGCTTCACTTCCCTTCAAAATAGTGGTTTTCTTGTAAGAAACGTTGTGCTACTACTGATGGTTCCACTAGATTATTATCTGCTTCGTAGTTCAATTCCTGCATTTTTTCCGTACTGATGGTATGACCTAACTTATTTAAGGCTTCTTTTAAATGAGGCGTATCAGCTAATATCTTGTTGTCTACAACTGGAGCAGCATCATATGGTGGGAAGAATTGACGATCATCTTCCAACATGACTAGATCATAACTGGCGATCCGTCCATCCGTAGAGTAGCCAAGAACAATATCCATTTTTCCTGCTTCGACTGCGTCATAAACAAGTCCAATCTGCATAGGTAATATCGAATTAAAAGAGAAGCCATAAGTTTCTTGGAAGCCGTCATAACCGTCTCCTTTACGATTGATCCAAGAAGTATCTACACCAGCTACTAATTCATCCGCTACATTTTTCAGATCGCTGACTTTAGATAGATGGTATTTTTGTGCGGTGTCTTTTCGAACAAGAAAGACATACGTATTTTCAAAACCATAGGACGGGAACCACGTTTGATCGTATCTTTTCTCAAATTCATCTTTCACGGTAGCAAACGCTTTTTTCGGATCTTTTTCAGGAGGAAGGTTCAATGTAGTCGTTAAATCTGTTCCTGTGTAGCGAGCCGCTGAAATTGAAGCATCTCCGTTCATCATCGCTTGATGGTTGATAGTTGTGGTAGCCAGATTGTTGATGATTGCGGTATTTTTATCTGTATAATGTTCAACCATTCCGGCAACTAGGCTTGCTAAGATCTGTGCTTCTGAAGTGATTCCACCTGTGATCGAAATGGTGTCTTCATCTGTATTGCTGGCAAGACCAGGGAAGGAACAACTCGCAAGTATAAGAAGAGAGAAAAGAACCATGGTCATTTTTAGTATACGTTTCATTCTTCATTCTCCTCTCTAAGTGCGATCGGTGTCAGCCGATGTTCCAAGAGACCTAGAAGCCAATCAGCCAATAGTGCTAAAATTGTTACAGGGATCGTACCTGCCAAAATGAGATCTGGTTGGTAATTATTCAGTCCACTAAAAATCAAATCGCCTAAACCACCAGCGCCGATATAAGAGGCAAGTGTAGCCCATGCAATCACGTAAACGGCAGCTAAACGAATACCAGCCATGATCGTTGGCATAGCAATGGGCAATTCAACGGAAAAAATGGATTGGAACTCAGTCATCCCCATGCCTTTTGCCACATCCCGATAATTCCAATCGATATTTTTCATCCCAATGTACGTATTACGTAAAATCGGCAATAATGAATAAATAAAGAGTGCGATAATCGCAGGTAATTTACCTACGCCAAATAGCGGGATCATCAATGCCAATAAAGCAAGAGAAGGGATTGTCTGCAAGGCACTGGTTAAGCCAATCACAATCGTGGCAGCTTTTGGAAAACGTGTCAGTAAGACACCAAGCGGTACAGCAATGATGATACCAATGATCAAAGCAAGTCCCGAAATATAAAGATGTTCAAAACCTTTTGAGAGAATTTCTGAACCGTGCTGATGAAAAAACTGCTGCATAGGTCAGACCTCCTTAGATTCTTCAGGAGTAGCTGACTCTGCAACATCAGTAGTTGCGGGATCTTCTCCCCAAATCACATCGTAGACGATATCCACTAATGATGCACGAGTCAGGATACCTACGACTTTGTTCTGTTCATCAACGACCGGCACGTATTTCAGTCCGCGTTTTAAAATGCGTTGCAAGGTATCACGAAGATAGGCGGATTCTTTTACGTAAAAAACATGTTTATTCAAAATGTCGCCGACACTGGATACTTTTCCTCGCTTTTTATTCAACGTTTCTACATCGATAAATCCTTTTAATACATTCGAATTATCGGTAACTAACAACGTATCTACACGTTTTTCCCTCATCAGTTTGATTGCTTCTTGTAATGATTTTTCCGGTGTAATCGTGATTGCTGTATTTAGCATAACTTCTCCGACTCTTGTCGCATTTGGCTTGGCTTGTAGTAGGCGATCTTCTCCAATCAACTCTTCTACGAAATCGTTTGCAGGATGACGTAAAATATTTTCTGGTGTATCAAATTGGATCACACGGCCTTCACTCATGATGGCGATACGGCTTGCTAGCTTAATCGCTTCATCCATGTCATGGGTTACAAATACGATCGTTTTTCCCAAGCGCTCTTGTAAATCTTTGACAAGGTCTTGCAAAGAATCACGAGTGATGGGATCAAGCGCACCGAATGGCTCGTCCATCAAGATGATATCTTGATTCGCTGCAAGGGCACGAACGACTCCAATACGCTGCTGCTGCCCACCAGATAATTCATGTGGGTAGCGATCTAACATCTCACGGGGCAATTCCACAAGATCAATCATTTTTTCAGCTGTTTTATTCCGTTCTTCTTGACTGACTTTCAACAATTTTTGGACAAGAGTGATATTTTCACGGATCATCATGTGAGGCATCAATCCAATACTTTGGATAACATAGCCGATCTGACGTCGCAATTCCACTGGATCAATTTCTTGGATGGATTTTCCATCAATCAAAATTTTCCCTTGTGTTGGATCAGTCATTCGGTTGATCATCCGCATCGTCGTCGTTTTTCCGCTTCCGCTCGTACCGATAAAACAAATGAACTCACCCTTTTCAAATGAAAGATTGACGTCCTCTACAGCGACTTTTCCACCTTTATAAATTTTTGACACATTTTGAAATTCAATCATGGTGCCACCTCTTTTTCTATTTTCAATGAAGAACTATCTATTACTAGTATGCCTAAAAGAACGCTAGATTACAAATGAGGTGTATTTTTTTGGGCGCTGAGTGTTTTTGATGAAAATAAAAGGGACAGAGTCAAGAAAAATCAGTCGCCGTTTTTTGCCAATTCAGCACGAAAAATGGTAGAATGATTGAGCACATGATAGAAAGTGAGTGACGATATGTTAACAACAGAAGATTTTGATTTTGACTTGCCGGAAGAGTTGATCGCACAAACACCATTAAAAGACCGCGATCATTCTCGTTTACTTGTTTTGGATCGGAAAACTGGAGAAATGAAAGACAAGCATTTCCATGAAATCATTGAAGAATTACACCCTGGTGATGCGCTAGTCATGAATAATACACGAGTTCTGCCCGCTCGTTTATATGGAGAAAAACCAGATACTGGTGCTCATTTAGAAGTCCTTCTTCTAACGAATACAGAAGGAGATACGTGGGAGACATTGATCAAACCTGCGAAACGTGCTAAAGTTGGGACAAGAATCTCTTTTGGTGATGGCAGATTGCAAGCAGTAGTGAAAGAAGAATTGGAACACGGCGGACGGATCATTGACTTTGAGTATGAAGGAATTTTTCTAGAGATTCTTGAATCGTTGGGAGAAATGCCATTGCCTCCATATATCAAAGAACGTCTGGAAGACCCAGATCGCTATCAAACTGTCTATGCGAAAGAAAATGGTTCTGCTGCAGCGCCAACAGCGGGATTGCATTTTACGAAAGAACTGCTTGATGAGATTGAAGCAAAGGGTGTTGAATTAGTCTATCTGACACTACATGTAGGGTTAGGTACATTCCGACCTGTCAGCGTAGATAAAATTGAAGAACACCATATGCATAGTGAATTCTACCGTTTGACGGAAGAAGCAGCTGAGCGATTGAACCAAGTACGTAAAAATGGCGGGAAAATCGTGGCTGTCGGAACAACTTCAATTCGAACATTAGAAACGATTGGGACGAAATTTAATGGAGAAATCAAAGCAGACAGCGGATGGACTGATATTTTCATTACGCCTGGCTATGAATTCAAAGTGGTAGAAGCTTTCTCAACTAATTTCCATTTGCCAAAATCGACTTTAGTCATGTTAGTTAGTGCCTTTGCAGGAAGAGAATTGACTTTATCTGCTTACCAGCATGCGATTGACGAGCGCTATCGTTTCTTTAGTTTCGGAGATGCGATGTTCGTGAAATAAGACTGGTTAGAACGATCGTACTATGAGTATTAAAATGTCAAGAATATCTCCGTAAAAACAAAGAAAAAAGCTGCCAATTTTTTAACTGGCAGCTTTTTTCGATGCTTCTATTCGCAGATAATTATGCAGTTGCGTTTCTGCTTTGAAGCACGTGTTATTACTAGAAACTTCATTAACGAGTAATAACATTGAAGAAGTTAAGAACTATCTTTATGATACACCAACTTTTCAGCGACAATCGATCAATTTTTGTATGAAAAATGTAGTAAAATGCAAGTTAAAAGTTAAGAAAAATGCGTACAAATAAGAAAAAGCCGAGCTCTCGATAAGCTCGGCTTTCTTGTATCTCGGAAGGATTCAAATAAACAGAAATGATTGTAACTTTCCATCATACATGCAAAGCACGGTGTTGAATTTCTTCATGTTAAACAAAAATTTTGTTTTCGTTACATCTTCAACATTTGAAACATCTCTTGTTCCTATTCAATTTTCAGACGTTTACGTTATTCAATTGTTACGTATCGCATTACTTCTTGTTTCGGATACTTCGTGATCCAAACATCCATACGCATTCACTATTTATAGTTTTGTACTCTACACGCATGTCTGGGTGAAACCTGTACTTCTAACAACTTTGTTTGCTTACACTGTTCTATCGAGAAATTCTTCTGTTTATTTGATGGTATCCTCCTTCCTTACATCTATATAATAGCATCTTTTGGTAGCGTTTGCAAATGTAAGTGCTTTGGATTTTATACTTTCTTAACAAATAATCAATAGGCCCTTTGTTTGAAGTAATTAAAAAAGATGTTATAGTAAAATTAGTACCTTTTTTTGTACGAAGATTTTAAAGGAGGAATAGGATGGAAGAATACAAGCAGACAATAGAAGAAGTAAGGAAGGTAACGGAAGCAGATCCAGATACTGGGTTGTCTTCACAAGAAGTGGATGAACGACGAAAAAAGCAGGGATTGAATAAATTCGATGAGGCACCAAAAGAATCAATGATCAAAAAATTCTTTCGAAGCTTGTCGGATTTTACAACGATCATCCTTCTTATAGCAGCGGTGATTTCCTTTTATACTGCATTTGCTACAGAGCATGGAGATTTATTTGAAGGACTGTTGATCATCGCTATCGTTGTGATCAACTCGGTATTGTCAATCGTCCAAGAAGGAAACGCAGAAAAAGCACTGGAATCCTTGCAAGATATGAATAAACAAACGGCAACTGTCATACGTGATGGCAAAGTGACCACTGTTGAGTCAGAGCAACTGGTGGTTGGGGATATTCTTGTTTTAGAGTCCGGTGATGCTATTTCTGCCGATGCCCGTTTGATCGAAGCATACCAATTACGTGTAGAAGAATCGGCGCTGACTGGAGAAAGTGAAGCAGTCGAAAAAGATGCAGCATTCGTCGCAAAAGAAGATGAGTCATTAGGTGACCAACTCAATATGGTATTTAAAGGATGTACGGTTGTTGCAGGTCGTGGGAAAGCCATCGTCACGGCTATTGGTATGGCTACTGAAATGGGTAAGATCGCGGATCTTTTGAACGAAAACACCATGCAAAAAACACCTTTACAGGTCCGATTGAATCAGCTAGGCAAACGAATCAGTATGATCGCTTTAGCGGCTGCGGCTTTAGTATTTGTGATTGGCGAACTGCAAGGAGAACCACTCCTTGAGATGTTCATGACTTCGATTTCCTTGGCTGTTGCAGCTGTACCGGAAACCTTGACTGTTATTGTTACGTTGACACTTGCATACGGTGTGCAGAAGATGGCGAGGAAACATGCGATTATCCGGCAGCTACCAGCAGTAGAGACGCTAGGAACCGCTAATGTTATCTGCTCAGACAAAACAGGAACGCTGACACAAAATGAAATGCGCGTCCGCCAAGTCTGGAGCAAAGACGATGAAGTAACGAATATCGAAGACTCAATGACGAACAGCGCGATGGAAATATTGAAAATGGCTGCATTATGTACAGATGTGACGTTCGAACAAGAAGACGATGATCTTGTTATCAAAGGTAATCCAACAGAGGTAGCCATCGTTAGGGCTGTTGAAGAGAATTATCATACAAAAGCAGAATTAGAAGAAAAATATCCACGAGTAAACGAGCTTCCTTTTGATTCTGAACGAAAAATGATGACAACGGTTCATCAAATGGGTGAAAAATACATCTCAATCACCAAAGGAGCATTCGATGTTCTGGCTCCGCGCTTTAGTTCAGGCGATGTAGAACAAGCAGCAATCGTTAATGATCGTTTCGGTAAACGGGCACTGAGAGTGATTGCTGTTGGTTATGCTACTTATGACGAAGAACCGCAAGATATTTCTTCTGAAGCGTTGGAAAAAGACTTACATTTGATTGGTCTGATCGGAATGATCGATCCGCCGCGTCCAGAAAGTAAAGGAGCAATCAAGCGAGCGAAAAAGGCCGGCATCAAAACAGTCATGATCACTGGAGATCATGTGGTAACTGCCAGTGCCATAGCGAAAGAATTAGGTATCTTGAATGATCTGTCAGAAGCACTCTCAGGATCAGAACTGCATCAATTATCAGACGAGGAATTAGATGCGCGTGTCAAATCTCTCTCTGTCTATGCTCGGGTAACGCCAGAAGATAAGATCCGAATCGTCAAATCTTGGCAACGTACGGGTGCAGTCGTAGCGATGACTGGTGATGGCGTGAATGATGCACCAGCGTTGAAAGCAAGTAATGTCGGATGTTCCATGGGGATCACAGGTACAGATGTGGCGAAAAGTGCCGCAGATATTATTCTGACGGATGACAACTTTGCGACGATCGTCGATGCTGTCAGTCAAGGACGCTCAGTTTATCAGAATATTCGTAAAGCAATCAACTTTTTGCTAAGTTGCAATATTTCGGAGATCTTTATTGTTTTGATTGCGATGCTGTTAGGCTGGGGAGTGCCAGTCACAGCTGTACAACTACTGTTTGTCAATGTAGTTGCCGATGGACTTCCAGGATTTGCATTAGGAAGAGAACCAGCAGAACACGGCATCATGGATCAGCCGCCTATTCCGAAAAACGAAGGAATCTTTGCTCGAGGTTTATTGCAAAAAATCGCCATAAACGCAGGGGTCTTTACCATCGTAACACTGTTTGGTTATTATTTAGGTAGTTATGTCGATACCATCAGTCCATGGGTAGACGCAAGTCAGCATGTCGGTCAAACAGTTGCATTCTTGATCTTAGCTTATTCATCAATTTTGCATGTGTTCAATGTACGCAGCAGTCAATCGATCTTCAAAGTCAATTTAGCAACCAATAAAGCGTTGGTAGAAATGGCGTTACTGGCATTAGCTATTACAACAGCTGTTGCTTTGCTGCCATTTACGCAAGAACTATTCGGCCTAGTACACATCAGTTTGAATCACTGGTTCTTGGTAGGGATTTTGTCTATCGTACCAATCGCGGTCAATGAACTGATCAAGTTCCATCGATTACCGGAAGCAGAAGAAGAGGAATGATCAACTGTTTCTAAGTTGATTTTCTTTTTACTGGAACTATACAAAAAGGAGGTGTGACATGAATGTTGTCACACCTCCTTTTTGCTAATGGGCTGAATGTTTCTTTTACTGCCTTTCGATAAACGGTGTTCTCCTGCCAACCCAACGGTCACAAGTCACGATATTCATCAAACATGAGAAACTGTTTTTTGTGACTCGGAATTAAACGGCAGGTTCACACTCTCTTTTAAATATCTTTCGGCAATTGTTCATAAAATGCTGCTTTTGTTGCGGAAATATATGGGCTGAGCCATAGATAACCGATACCAGCAGTTGCTAATGCTAAGATATGCCAGCCGATAAATGAAAGATCTAACCAGAAAAGTTTTCCTTTGTAACCATCCATCAATTTTCGACTTGCGGTGATCGTATCCAGTACTTTAGGCGTTTGACCTGTTTCTTGGACGATATCATAATAGATAAAATAGCTTTGAGAATAAGAATAGCTTTTAATGATTCCAGGAATAACTAATAGCAAACCCCATAATGTTGTAAAGATTGAAATCAGTACAGCTAAGCCGATCACTCCGCCGATAAACAAACCTTTGAATCCACGAAATGCATCTTTGAATGGTTCGATCTGATCTTTTTGTCCACGTAAAATATCAAGATAAGTCCAAGAAATACCGCTCATGAACAAAGCGCTAATGATGCTGGAAATAATTCCGCCACCGCCTCCTGAACTACCGCCTCCTGAAGTTGTCGCATCTGAGACGCTCGCTGATCCATCATATATGGTGGTGGCAAATAAGATAATAGGAATCATAATAAGAAGAATAGCAGCAATACCAATCAATGTAGGGATTAGATTTAGTAAAACAGCTTGCCCCCAACGTCCTTTTAAACTCTCTTTTGCTTGGCGTTTTAGTTCTGCAGAAGATTGCATGATTTTTCCCTCCTTTTCTTTAATAACACCAATATACCATGTATAAAAAAATATTTCTGTCATAATGTTTTTCTTTTTTTTTTGTTATTCATAAAAAAAGGATAAAAAAAAGAATATTAAATAAAATAGAAGGAAGCCGAGGGAACTTGCAAAAAGCACTTGAAACGATTATGATGGTGGGAGTTGTCAAGATATTTTATATAGAAAGTAGGGAAATGAATGACGCAACCTGCCATTCGCTATCGTTTAATCAAGAAAGAAAAACATACTGGCGCGCGTTTAGGGGAATTGATCACGCCACACGGAACTTTCCCCACACCAATGTTCATGCCAGTAGGAACATTAGCTACAGTAAAAACAATGTCCCCAGAAGAGTTGAAAGAAATGGGTGCTGGCGTTATTTTAAGTAATACATATCATTTATGGCTACGCCCTGGTGAAGACTTAGTAGAAGAAGCTGGCGGACTGCATAAATTTATGAACTGGGATCAACCGATTTTAACAGATTCAGGCGGCTTTCAAGTTTTTTCATTAAGTGATATGCGGAATATCGAAGAAGAAGGCGTGCATTTCAAAAATCACTTGAACGGTTCACGTATGTTTTTATCACCAGAAAAAGCAATCAACATCCAAAATAAATTGGGCTCTGATATCATGATGAGTTTTGACGAATGTCCACCATTCGATGAAAGTTACGACTACGTGAAAAAATCAGTAGAACGTACGTCTCGATGGGCAGAACGAGGATTGAAAGCTCATGCTAACCCAGACCGTCAAGGATTATTTGGAATCATCCAAGGAGCAGGATTTGAAGATCTTCGTCGTCAAAGCGCGAAAGATCTAGTCGGGATGGATTTCCCTGGTTACTCAATCGGCGGGTTATCTGTCGGGGAACCTAAATCAGAAATGAATCGTGTATTAGAATTCACTACACCGTTGATCCCCGAAAACAAACCACGTTACTTGATGGGTGTCGGTGCTGCTGATTCATTGATCGATGGTGTTATCCGTGGAGTAGACATGTTTGACTGTGTCTTGCCTACTCGAATCGCTCGAAATGGCACATGTATGACTTCTCAAGGTCGTCTAGTAGTGAAAAATGCGAAGTATGCTCATGATTTCCGTCCAATTGATGAGAAATGTGATTGTTATACATGTAAAAACTATACACGTGCCTATATCCGCCATTTGATCAAATGTGATGAAACATTTGGGATTCGTTTGACTTCTTACCACAATTTATACTTCTTGTTGAATCTAATGAAACAAGTACGTCAAGCAATCATGGATGATAATTTGCTTGAATTTAGAGAAGCCTTTTTTGAAGAATACGGGTTCAATAAAGAAAACGCAAAAAGCTTCTAAAGGAAAATCTTTTAAAAATTAAGTAAAAAACTAGTGTTAGCAGCATTTTTCTGCTAAAGTGTTTTTTGTAGATACAGAATTAGTGAGGTGAAAAAAATGGGAACATTACCAATGCTTGTGATGTTTATCGCGCTATTAGCAATGTGGTTTTTTATGTCACGTTCGCAAAAGAAACAACAGCAAGAACGTCAAAACTTGTTAGATAGCATGAAACCAGGTGATTCAGTCGTAACGATCGGCGGATTACATGGAGTTGTTTCAGAAATCGACAATGACAAACGGACAGTTGTTTTAGACTGCGAAGGGATCTTCCTTGAGTACGATCGTGCAGCAATCAAAACGGTCAAACCAGGGACTGTCGTAACAAATGATGCAACGACTACTGTTGAAACAACAGAAGAACCAGCTGAGACAGTTGAAGTAAAAACTGAAACAACAGAAACGCTGGAAGAGACAGAAGAGAAGAAAGAAAAATAAGTATCAAAGCTTATTTAAAGACGAGGTAGGGCAGAAAGATGTCCTACCTCATTTTTTATTCAAAAAAGAAAGAGATAAGAGTATAGGATATATTGCTCAATATTGAATAATCGGGTGTGTAATATAAATAATAATAAATAACTTTATATATTTTTCTATACAAACACCTGTAAATAAAGCAATTTTATATTTAAAAATAACTGTGAAAAAAATCACAAAAAAGTGTTTACATAGAAAAACAAATATTGTATGATATACATGTGAATGATTTAACAAATAACCATGACCCATTAGGAGGATAATGATGGCTAAAGTAATGGAAAAAGAAAAAACGAAGACAATTGACGTACAAGCAATGATTGATGATTTGGCAGAAAAAGCAAATGCAGCATTGAAAGAAATGGAAAGCTTTGATCAAGAAAAAGTAGACCATATCGTGCATGAAATGGCAATGGCAGCTTTGGATCAACATATGCCATTAGCGAAGATGGCTGTAGAGGAAACAGGCCGCGGTGTTTACGAAGATAAAGCAATCAAAAATATGTATGCGTCCGAATATATTTGGCATAATATCAAACATGATAAAACAGTTGGTGTGATCAATGAAGATGTCCAAAAAGGGTTGATTGAAATTGCTGAACCAGTCGGTGTGGTTTGCGGAGTAACTCCAACAACGAATCCGACTTCCACAACGATTTTCAAATCAATGATCGCGTTGAAAACAAGAAATCCAATCGTTTTTGCTTTCCATCCAAGTGCCCAAAAATCTTCTGCAGAAGCAGCACGAGTAGTACGTGATGCTGCTATCGCTGCCGGAGCTCCTGAAAATTGTATCCAATGGATCGAACATCCTTCGATCGAAGCGACTTCTATGCTAATGAACCATCCAGGTATCGCGATCGTCTTAGCGACAGGTGGAGCTGGAATGGTCAAGTCTGCTTACTCTACAGGAAAACCAGCTTTAGGTGTAGGTCCAGGTAACGTACCAGCTTATATTGAAAAAACAGCAAAAATTAAACGTGCAGTGAACGATTTGATCGTTTCGAAAACATTTGATAATGGAATGATTTGTGCTTCTGAACAAGCTGTGATCGTGGATAAAGAAATCTATGCAGCAGTAAAAGCAGAATTCCAAGCACACCAAGTTTATATCGTAAAACCAGATGAATTGCAAAAATTAGAAGATGCAGTGATGAACGAAGGAAAATATGCGGTCAATCCATCAATCGTTGGACATTCTGCGATGGAAATCGCAAAATTGGCAGGAATCAGTGTACCAAAAGGAACGAAAATGCTGATTGTTGAATTGGAAGGCGTAGGCCCAGGTTATCCGCTATCAAGAGAAAAACTTTCTCCAGTTCTTGCCATGATCAAAGCTAACAACACGGACCATGCGTTTGATTTGTGTGAAGGTATGTTGAATCTTGGAGGATTAGGACATACAGCAGTTATCCATTCAGAAAACGAAGAGTTGCATGTCAAATTCGGTCTTCGAATGAAAGCTTGTCGTATTTTAGTGAATACACCATCTGCAGAAGGCGGCATCGGTGATATCTATAACGAAATGATTCCGTCATTGACTTTGGGATGCGGTTCTTATGGTAAGAACTCTGTTTCTCGTAACGTCTCTGCTGTAAACTTAATCAATGTCAAAACTGTAGCGAAACGGAGAAATAACATGCAATGGTTCAAATTACCGCCAAAAATCTTCTTTGAAAAGAACTCTCTATTGTACTTAGAGAAAATGGAAAACGTTGAACGTGTCATGATCATTTGTGACCCTGGTATGGTCCAATTCGGTTACTGCGATACAGTTCGTGAAGTATTGGCACGACGTAAAAATGATGTGAAGATCGAAGTCTTCTCAGATGTTGAACCGAACCCATCGACAAATACCGTATACGCAGGAACGAAACTGATGGCAGACTTCAAGCCAGATACAGTAATCGCTCTTGGAGGCGGTTCTGCAATGGACGCAGCTAAGGGAATGTGGATGTTCTATGAACACCCAGACACATCTTTCTTTGGTGCAAAACAAAAATTCTTGGATATCCGTAAACGGACATATAAGATCGACAAACCAGAAAAAACACAATTCGTATGTATCCCGACAACATCAGGAACTGGTTCTGAAGTAACGCCATTTGCGGTCATCACTGACAGTGAAACACATGTGAAATATCCGTTAGCAGATTATGCATTGACGCCAGATGTCGCAATCGTCGATCCTCAATTCGTCATGTCAGTTCCAGCATCTGTCACAGCAGATACCGGGATGGATGTGTTAACACATGCAATCGAATCCTATGTTTCAGTCATGGCTTCAGATTATACACGTGGATTGAGCCTACAAGCAATCAAGTTAGTCTTTGACTATTTAGAAAAATCAGTAAAAACACCTGATATGGAATCACGTGAAAAAATGCACAACGCTTCTACAATGGCTGGTATGGCGTTTGCTAACGCATTCCTAGGTATTTGTCACTCAGTCGCACATAAAATCGGCGGGGAATACGGGATCCCTCATGGACGGACAAATGCGATTCTTTTACCGCATATTATCCGCTATAATGCAAAAGATCCACAAAAACATGCGATGTTCCCTAAATATGACTATTTCCGTGCAGATACAGATTACGCAGATATTGCAAAATTCTTAGGTCTGAAAGGCGAAACAACAGAGGAATTAGTCGAAGCTTTAGCAACGGCTGTTTATGAATTAGGAAAATCTGTCGGCATCAACATGAGTCTAAAAGCTCAAGGAGTCACACAAGAAACACTAGATACAACCGTAGACCGTATGGCTGAATTAGCTTACGAAGACCAATGTACGACAGCTAATCCGAAAGAACCATTGATCTCTGAATTGAAACAGATCATCATTGATGCTTACAACGGATAAGCAAAAGAAAGCGTAGAAAAAAGATAAGAAAATAGATGAAAAAGAACTTGGAAAACGTTGTTTCTCCAAGTTCTTTTTTTAATTTCCAAGTAACTGAAAGTTACTTTTGTTATTTAACATTTAGGTCAATTTTAGACAGTTTTTGTTCAAAAAGCGATATTTATAGTGGACGGTATTACTGCTATATTAAGGATATAAAATGAAAGCGTTTAAAAAGGTGGCGTAAAGATGATTATTAAAGAAGAGATTTTTGTACCTAAAGAATTAGTGAAAGAAAAAATTGACCTGCTCGTTGAAAACCTGACAACGATCAAAGACGATAATGGTGAATTTTTGTTGGACTTTGAAGGACTGAAAGTAGATGACAAGAGCTGGACAGTGTGGAATTGGCCACAAGGTGTCGGTCTATATGGTATTTATAAAAATTACCAGATGACAAAAAATCCTCGCGCTTATCAAGTGGTCAATGAATGGTTTGAGGATCGTATGGAAGAAGGCGCTCCGCCCAAAAACGTCAATACAATGGCACCGCTATTGACTATGGCTTACTTGTATGAAGACACGAAAGATTCACGCTATTTGCCTTATTTAGAACAATGGGCAGAATGGGTCATGAATGACATGCCTCGGACAAATGAAGACGGGTTACAGCATGCCACATATGGACCGGAAAATAAGAATCAGTTGTGGGACGATACATTGATGATGACAGTGCTTCCTTTGGCAAAAATCGGGAAACTGTTGAATCGCCCAGAATATTTAGAAGAAGCTCGTTACCAGTTTATGATCCATATCAAATACTTGATGGATAAACGATCAGGATTGTGGTATCACGGCTGGACGTTTGAAGGAAATCATAACTATGCCGAAGCATTTTGGACTCGTGGAAACTGCTGGTTGACGATTGCTATTCCAGAGATCATTGAAATCTTAGAATTATCGAAAGAAGATGCATTGCGCAAATTATTGATCGAAACACTTGAAGCACAAGTGCGTGCATTAAAAACTTATCAGTCTGAAAGCGGTTTATGGCATACGTTGTTGGATGATCCTTCTTCTTACGTAGAATCTTCTGTAACTGCAGGATTTGCTTACGGTATTTTGAAAGCGGTCCATAAACGTTATTTACCACAAGAATATAAAGAAGTCGCTTATCGTGCTATCCAACTATCCAAGGATTGCTTGAACAAATCGATGAAAAAGGAGAAGTTCAAAACGTTTCAATCGGGACAGGAATGGGGGACAGTTTAGATTTTTATCGGAATATCGGAATCACAGCAATGCCTTATGGACAGTCGTTAACGGTGCTTTGTTTGACAGAATTGCTCGTCTCTTATTGTTAAAAGAAAGGAAACCCATATGAAAAAAACATCACTGCTGTTTGCAGCAAGTTCGCTTAGCCTAGGTCTGCTAGGTCTAAGCGGCTGCGGAAATAATTCTAGTGTGGCAACTGTCGCAGATGCAGACGTAAATGAGATAGTTACCTTGCGCTTTGCTTATGCAAGCAACAGCCAGCCAGTAATTGATGCAATGAATGAATTTGGGCGTTTAGTAAAAGAAAAAACAGATGGTTCCGTACAGATCCAGTATTTCCCAGATGGACAACTGGGTGGAGAACGTGAACTGATCGAATTGACACAGTCAGGAGCAGTAGATTTCACAAAAGTAAGTGCCTCAGCGTTGGAAAGTTTCTCTAAAGATTATTCGATTTTTTCAGTTCCTTATCTATTCAATGATGAAGAACATTTCTTTAAGGTGATGGATAATGAAGAAATAATGGAGCCAATCTACCAATCGACCAAAAATTTAGGATTTACCAGATTGACCTATTATGATTCTGGTCAGCGCAGCTTTTATATGGTAGACGGTCCGATCCATACGCCGGAAGATTTGAAGGGAAAGAAGATCCGTGTGATGCAAAGCGAAACCGCTATCAAAAGGGTAGAGCTTTTAGGCGGTTCGCCCGTACCTATGGGAAGTGATGAAGTGTACACGTCTCTTCAATCCAATTTGATCAACGGATCAGAAAACAATGAATTTGTCTTGTATACAGCTGGACATGGTGGTGTGGCTAAATACTATTCCTATGATGAGCATACACGTGTGCCAGATATCATCATCATGAATGATGCCATCAAAGAACAGCTAACTGATGAGCAGGAAAAAGCCATTGAAGAAGCAGCGAAAGAATCAACGGTTTTTGAAATTGAAGCTTTTGCAAAAGCAATTGAAGAAGAAAAAGCTTTAGCACAAGAAGAACATGGAGTCCAATTCAATGATGTAGATAATACACCGTTTCGAGAGGCAGTTGCCCCACTTCATGATATATTCAAAAACGATCCTACCTACAAAGACCTTTATCAAAAGATCCAAGAGCAAGGAGCGTAGCTGTGATGAAAATGATTTTAAACAAGGTATTAGAGATCCTGGGAGCTGTTTTGCTTGTTGGGATGGTCGCTGTTGTTTTATGGCAAGTATTTTCCAGAACGGTTTTAGGAAATCCAAATACGGTCACGGAAGAGCTTGTTCGATTCGGTCTTGTCTGGTTTGCCATGTTGTCTTCCGCGTATGTTGTGGGACAAAAAGCACATTTAGCCGTAACGGTTTTAAGTGAAAAATTAACTGGCAAAAAAAGTAAAATTTTAGAAGTTGTTGTTCAAAGTTTATTTCTGGTATTTGCTGCGATGATCATGGTGTATGGCGGATGGAATGCTGTCACATTGACAATGGGGCAGATCTCGCCTTCTTTAAGTATTCCTATGGGATATGTTTATCTGTCAGTACCTGTATCGGGGGTACTCATCATTATCTATAGCCTGATTAATCTAATCGATACATTAAGCAACAAGCCAGCAATTCAAGAAAAAATATAAAAATGGAGGAATAAAATGGCAATAGAAGCCGGATTAGTGTTATTTTTTGTATTTGCTGTGTTGCTTGTATTAGGGATGCCGATTGCTATAAGTATTGCATTCTCATCGATGATGACTTTATTGTTAGTTATACCGTTTGATGTTTCTGCTTTTAGTTCAGCTCAAAAAATGGTGGGAAGTATCAATAGTTTTTCGCTGATCGCTATTCCGTTTTTCGTTCTCTCGGGCATTATCATGAATAATGGAGGGATAGCTAAGAAACTAGTGGATTTTGCGATGTTGTTCGTCGGGCGCGTGCCGGGGGTTTTGGCTCATACGAATGTGTTAGGGAATGCTTTATTTGGTTCCATCTCTAGCTCGGCCATTGCCGCTTCTACCGCGATTGGTGGAGTGTTGATCCCTCAGCAAGTGGAAGAAGGATATGACCGGAAGTTTGCGACAGCGGTCAATATCGCGTCAGCTCCGACAGGTATGGTCATTCCTCCAAGTACTGCTTTTATCATGTATTCACTTGTTGCTGGTGGTGCTTCGATCTCTGCTTTGTTTAAGGCGCTTTGTGGGCGCTAGGAATCATGCTAGTAGCATTCATCGTTGCTAAAAAGAATAAATACCCTGTTGTCGAAAAAGGACAGATGGCTCATGCTGGAAAAATAATAAAAGAGGCGATTCCTAGCCTTCTATTGATTGTCATCATTATCGGTGGTATCTTGACGGGGATATTTACAGCAGTAGAAGCTTCAGCGATAGCTGTCATTTACTCCCTGTTGATTGCTATGTTTTACTATAAAACGGTAAAACTAAAAGATATACCTAATATGTTGTTTCAATCAGTAGCAATGTCAGGGACGATCATGTTCTTATTGGTTACTTCTTCCATGATGTCTTTCGCCATGGCGTTTACCGGTATTCCTCAGGCAATTAGTTCGTTGATTATGGGCGTAACGGATAATAAATTTATTATTCTGTTATTAGTCAATCTTGTGTTATTACTGGTGGGTATGTTTATGGATGTGGCGCCTGCTATCTTGATTTTTACACCAATATTTTTACCAATCGTCACAAGTGTAGGGGTTGATCCTGTACATTACGGGTTGTTTTCAATCATGAATCTGTGTGTAGGCTCCATCACGCCGCCAGTAGGTACAGGACTATATGTCGGTGCAAGTGTAGGAGGCGTAAAAGCAGAGGCAATGCTGAAACCGCTTCTTCCTTTTTATGGGGTTATCTTAGTCGTCTTGTTTTTGATTACTTACTTCCCGCAAATCGTCATGTGGCTACCCAATATGCTGAGTTAGGAGAATAGTTATGTTGAACATTACAATTAGAGGACATGATCTTTCCGAAGTCCAAACGATAGAAGATCTTGCAGAAAAAACAAAAGAACAAGGGATTCATACACTGCAGCTCGCCTTAGGTCTTTCGTTTCCTGAAATACCTTCTGGCGCAAATGAGATCAATTCTGGGATGGGAAATTATGTCAAACGAGTTTTAGAAAAGCAAGAAGTGACCGTAGGAATTTTAAGTTGCTATATCAATATGATTCATCCAGATTTAACGATACGAGAAGAGTTGCTGACAAAGTTCGAGCAGTATCTTCGCTATGCTTCTTCCTTTGGTGCGTCGATGGTTGCTTCGGAAACTGGATGTGTTTTGCCGGAAATCCAATATACGGAAGAAAATTTCACAGATGAAGCATTTGCTGAAGCAGTGTCCGTTATCCGTCGCTTGGTAAAAGCTGGAGAAAAATACCAAATGATGGTGGGGATACAACCAGGTTTGAATCATCCGGTGTATTCTTTAGCAAGGGTAGAGCAGCTGATCCAAGCAGTAGATTCGGACTATCTAGGAATCATTTTAGATCCGACCAATTTGATCACAAGTAGTGATTATCAAGAACAAGTCCAATTGGTAGAAGAAGCTTTTGAACGTTTTGGTGAAAAGATATGTGCGGTTCATTTGAAAGATTTTCGTGTCGAACAGGAAAAAATCGTGCCGGTAAATTTGGGAGACGGTGTGATCGAGTACACAAAAATCAAAGAAATCATCATGAAGAATCGTCCGTACCTGTATGTGGTTCTTGAAGAAACAAAAGATGATGGGATCCGTTATGGAAGAAGTCTTCTTGAATAATGTAAAGAAGACGTTGGTTAACTAATATTTAGAATGGAGGGGGCGGGGCTAGAAGATGCCACGTCTCTTCTTTTTTATAAGAGTATATAAAAGCAGCTCTTTTTGATTACAAAAAACGTGGTATAATAAAATTGTGCATAAGTGAACAAAAGGAGGTGCGGCACATGCTCCAAAAGAAAAACATCGGTGAACAAGTCAATACGATGGTTTCTGATAAGTATGAAATCTATCATGTCAAAGATGTCGTCAGCCAAAATAAAACGATCTATCATCATCATGATTTCTATGAGATCCATGCTACATTAAAGGGAGAAGCGACTTTTTATTTGAACGGACGACAATTTACGATCAAAGCAGGAAGTGTGCTGCTCATCCATTCCAATGATTTGCATTGTATCGTCCGCCAATCTTCAGATGTATTCGAGCGTGTCTATATCTTTGTCACCCCTTCTTTTCTAGAAAGTCGTTCCACGCCATGGTCTAATCTATCGGCTTGTTTTCAACCAATAGGAGAGAAGAGGAGTCGTGTATTGCAAATAGAACAGGAAGTATTGAAGCAAAAATTATCATTTATCGACCATCCTCCTGATAAAAAAATTTACGGTGAAGACATAAAATATGAACAAGCTCTGGTAGAATACTTGATTTTTCTCAATCAAGTTGTACAAAAAGAAGAGAGTGCGCAAGAACAGAATGCTGTAGTTCCTAATGAGCGTGTGGAACACATGTTACAATATATCTCAAAAAATTTATCTCATCCGCTTTCTTTAGAGGAAATGGAAAAGCAATTTTTTGTCAGCAAATACCATATCACACGAGAATTCAAAAAGTACACTGGATTTACGTTTCATCAGTATGTAATGAAGAAAAAGCTGATCTATGCCAAGCACTTATTGCGAGAGTACCGCAGCTCTAGTGCTGTATATAGTAAAAGTGGTTTTTCGTCTTATCCGCATTTTCTGAAAGCATTCAAGAGAGAGTTCGGCATAACGCCTAAAGAATTTTTGAAACGTGATACACAGAAACAGTTGGTTCATTATGAACATTTTGAAGATGAACAATGAGAATGATCACTAAAAAATAACCGCAGTAGCTGCTGTTGTTTATATAGAAGCAGAAACTGCGGTTATTTTATTTTTATCTATATATTTCAAAATATTTTGAAAAAATGACGTACATATTATATGAATCAGCTGAATTTACGAAAGTCTCTCGGCGATAGTCCTGTTTTTGCTTTGAACAGGCGGCTAAAGTAAGCAAAATTCTCAATCCCTATTTCTTCGGAAATCATTCGAACCGTAAATTCTGTATACCGAAGAAGGTCTTTAGCGTAAGAGAGTTTTTTGCTGATCAAATAATCGATTGGTGGAGAACCGATAAATTTGGAAAAATCTTTGCTCAGCTGATATTTATTCAATAAGAATTGTTGTTCTAATTGATCAAGTGTAATCGTTTCTTTGAAATGTTCGTCTAAGTATTGCTTCAGTTTGTAAACGTAGGCGGGAATATCCTCTTCTTCGAAATCTAGCTGATACTTTTGCAAAATCAGTTCATTCAGCAACTCGTGGATAGCTACAGAGGACTGGAAATCGGTACGGGCATTCGTACCTTGTTGCATGTGGATCAATTCTGTGATCAAATGGTGGATCTTGTTTTCTGATGGATCCCCTGTTGAATGGAAGGTGTTATGGCCATCTTTTGTGAACTCCTGATAAAATGATTGGACGTTCTGACCATTCAAATGGATCCAATCCATTTCCCATGGTTCTTCGCTGATCGTTTGATAACGCTGATATTCTTGGCAGTCAATAAAAAATAAGTCTCCAGCTTTTAGCTGTTGCTGATTATCATTATATGTAAGCGAACCTTCGCCAGACAAAGTGAACTTTATCAAGTAAGAAGGTAAATGTGCTCGTTCAGTATAGTAAGGGATTGGTGCTTTGAAGTAACCGATTTCTTGGATATAAAAAAATAATTTCCTGCTTCTTTGTGTAGGCGTCAAGATCACTCTTTTTGAGTCTTCCGACCATGAGTGGTTGGCTTTTTCCCAGTAATCCATGTAAACACTCCCAACTTGTCAAGATAATACAATTATATACCAAAATAGTGTGAAGCAAAATATAAGATTCTGTATTATGATAGCATTGTTAATAAATGATAACGCTTTATTAATAAAGTGCTAATCAACAATAAAGTAAAAGAGGTGGAGAAATGAATCCAACATTTGTTGCCATCGATATCGGTGCATCAAGCGGACGACTAATGAAAAGTACGAGGGATGCAAAAGGTTCTTTGATCTTGGAAGAAGTGCACCGGTTCAAAAACGGCTTTCGGAACAAAGACGGTCACGATCGCTGGAAGATCGATTATCTTATCAAAGAGATTTTGATTGGATTTGAAAAATTAAAGCAGACAGGGATTGATCGTCTTTTTGCGGGGATCGATACATGGGCAGTCGATTACTGTCTGATTGACGAACAAGGGGATCGGATAAATGATCCGATTGCTTATCGGGACAAGCGTACCAATGGAGCAGTAGAACAGTTTTCTGAAATCTATTCTCTAGATAAGTTGTATGAGCAGACAGGGATTCAGATCCAGCCTTTCAATACCTTGTTCCAATTGTTTGCTGAAGAAAAAGAAAATTTGGCAAAAGCACATAAATTGTTACTGATACCTGATTATTTAGGGTATGTCTTTACTGGTAACATGGTGACGGAGAAAACTAATGCATCTACTATGCAGCTGCTGAATGCAGGGACAAAAAAATGGGAAATAGAACTTCTTGAAAAAATCGGTGTCTCGAAGGAATTATTTCCACCATTGACAGAGCCGGGAACGATACTAGGAGATCTGCAAAAAGAACAATTTTCAAAATATGATTTGCCAGATGTGACCTTTATCACAGTAGCAAGTCATGATACGGCGTCAGCTGTATTAGGAACGCCAGGTCAAGGAGAACGTTGGGGTTATATCAGCAGTGGGACATGGTCGCTTTTAGGGATTGAAACAAAGATCGCCAATGTTTCTCGCAATGCTTTTTCTGAAAATTATACGAATGAATGGGGTGCCCATAACACGGTGCGTTTTTTGAAAAACATCATGGGGATGTGGTTGATCCAGGAAGTTGCCCGAATGCAAGAGTACGAGTACAGTTATGCGGAATTGGCAGAGCTTGCTGCAAAAGAAAAACCGCTGCAGCAAGTGATGGAAATCAATGACCCTCGATTTTTGAATCCCCCAAATATGATAGAAGAGATTCAGCAATACTGTTTTGAAACAGAGCAGCCAGTCCCTGTCTCATCGGGAGCTATCGCTCGTTGTGTGTATGATAATCTTGCTCTTTGTTACGCACAAGAGCTGATCAAAGTAGAACACTTAACTGGAACGAAATTGGAAAAGCTGCACATCGTAGGGGGCGGATCGAATAATCGTCTACTGAATCAATTGACAGCAGATTATGCCGGAATCATTGTAGAAGCAGGTCCTAGTGAAGCCACAGCAATCGGGAATGTTGCCATGCAAATGCTCAGTACAGGTCAGTTTTCGAATATAGAACAAGCAAGAAATGTAATCAAACAGTCGTTTCCATGTGAAACTTTTTACCCAGATGAAAATAAGCAAAACACGATGGAATGGTACGTGAATAAAATCAAAGGAGTAATCGTATGAACACGATTGAAAAAAATTACGAACAAGCAAAAGAAAAATATGCAACTATCGGTGTAGATACAGATGCTGTACTAGAAAAGATACAGGACATCAAAATTTCTATGCATTGCTGGCAAGGAGACGATGTCAAAGGTTTCTTGACACCGGATGGCGAATTGACCGGTGGAATTATGGCGACAGGGAATTTTCCAGGAGCCGCACGAACACCTGAAGAGCTTAGACAAGATCTGGAGAAAGCTTATTCGTTGATACCGGGCAAACACAAATTGAACCTTCATGCTATCTATTTGGATACAGAAGAATCTGTCGATCTAAATGAAATTGAGCCGAAACATTTTGAAAAATGGGTAGAGTGGGCAAAAAAAGAAGAAATCGGTCTTGATTTCAATCCGACTTTCTTTTCGCATCCAATGATGAAAGACGGCTTTACATTGGCTCATCCAGATAAAGAAATTCGTGAATACTGGATCGAACACGGGAAAAGAAGCCGCAAAATCGCGGAGTACTTTGGGAAAGAAACTGGACAAACAAGTATCAATAACTTTTGGGTACCTGATGGGATGAAAGATAATCCGATTGATCGTTTTACCCCACGGAAACGTTTAATGGAATCACTCGATGAAATTTTTACAGAAGAGTTAGATGAACGGTATGTACAAGATGCAGTAGAAAGCAAACTATTTGGTTTAGGCGCTGAAGCTTATACAGTCGGTTCCCATGAATTTTATATGGGTTACGGGTTGACTCGTGACAAACTTGTTTGTCTAGATGCTGGACATTTTCATCCAACAGAAGTGATTTCCAATAAATTATCTTCATTAGCTTTATTCAGCAAAGGAATCATGCTGCATGTTTCCCGTCCAGTGCGTTGGGATTCAGACCATGTGGTTTTGATGGATGATGAATTGCAGGAAATCGCTAAAGAATTAGTCCGTAACGAATTGTTGGAAAAAACAAATATCGGTCTGGATTTCTTTGATGCAACGATCAACCGTATCGCTGCTTGGGTCATCGGTACGAGAAATACACAAAAAGCACTGCTGAAAGCTATGCTGGAACCAGTTGAGCGATTGAAAGAAATGGAGCTGGCTTTTGACTTTACTTCAAGAATGGCTTATACGGAAGAATTGAAAGATTT
This sequence comes from Enterococcus sp. FR204, assembly GCF_031143325.1. NCBI lineage: Bacteria > Bacillati > Bacillota > Bacilli > Lactobacillales > Enterococcaceae > Enterococcus > Enterococcus sp. FR204. The sequence continues at coordinate 53,117 of NZ_JAKZIW010000008.1, forward strand.
CCCGTATGCCGATGTATGGAATTATTTCTGTTACAAAAATCAAATTCCAGTTGGTTTGGATTGGCTGGAAGAAGTCCAGGAATATCAAAAAGACGTGTTGGAATTAAGAAAATAGGAGTGTGGCTATATTGAAAAAAATAGATATTTTACAAGCGCCTTATGTGAAAGAAATGATCGAAACGACGTCGAATCTTTATCGCTTGGGATGGGATGAAAGAAATGGCGGGAATATTTCTTATTTACTAAAAGAAGAAGAGATCACACCGTTCTTGGATCCTGAAAAAGTGATCCGCCGCATCTCGATGATTTTTGATGCCAGCCGTTTAGCAGGATGCTATTTTATTGTAACTGGTTCAGGAAGATATTTTAAAAATGTAGCGAGCGAACCTGCCGAGAATCTTGGAATCGTTCGAGTTGCTGAAGATGGCAAAACACTGGAACTTTTGTGGGGGCTGGAAAACGAATGCCTTCCTACAAGCGAGTTGCCAAGTCATTTCATGAGTCATATCGCCCGTTTAGAAGTAGACCCAGATAATCGGATCGTTATGCATTGCCATGCTAGTCATCTATTAGCGATGAGTTTTACGCATGAATTAGACGAACGTTCCTTTAGTCGTACGCTATGGCAAATGTGTACGGAATGCTTAGTTGTTTTTCCAGAAGGAATTTCCATCATTCCGTGGATGGTTCCGGGAACAAATGAGATCGGGGAAGCAACAGCTGAAAAAATGAAAGAAACTCGATTGGTTTTATGGCCACAACATGGAATCTACGGGTCAGGAAAAGACATGGATGAAGTCTTTGGTTTGATCGAGACAGCAGAAAAGGCAGCAGAAGTCTATACGTACGTTAAAGCGCAAGGGCCAATCTTGCAAATAATCACGGACGAAAACCTGTGGCATTTAGCAGATGCGTTTGGTGTCACTCCAAAAGCAGGTTATTTGGAGGAAGTTCATACGAAAGCAGGTGTCTGACATGGTGAAAAAAGCTTTTTGCATGAAAGTTTACCCAGAAAAACAAGAAGAATACAAAAAAAGACATGATGAACTTTGGTCAGAAATGCGTACAGCACTTCGTGAACACGGGGTCATCGACTATTCGATCTATCTTGATCCGAGTGCAAGTTTGTTATTTGGTTACTTAGTGATCGAAGATGAAAAGTTATGGGAAAAAATGGCAAATACATCTATCAATCAAAAATGGTGGAAGTACATGGAAGATATCATGGAGACAAATCCAGATGCCTCTCCAGTCAGTTGGGAATTGATGCCAGTCTTTGAACTGTAGTAACAAGCAACTGGGCAACCGGTTGCTTGGGGTTCTTTCGTTTTTTATTGTGAAAAATAATACAAATTAGGAGGAATAGAAAATGAGTAATCGAATGATTTTAAATGAAACATCGTATTTTGGAAAAGGAGCGATTGAGTCGATCGTCCCTGAATTTCAGCAGCGAGGATTCAGCAAAGCAGCTGTCATTACTGACAAAGGATTGATCGAGCACGGTATAGCAACAAAAGTAACAGAACTTCTAGATAAAGCAGCAATCGATTATGCTTTATACGACGGGATCGTACCTAATCCAACGATCCAAAATGTAAAAGATGGAGTGGCTTTTGTTAAAGAGGCAGAGGCAGACTGTTTGATCGCAATCGGTGGAGGTTCGCCAATCGATACGGCAAAAGCCATTGGGATTATTTTGACGAATCCAGAGTTTTCAGACGTCATCAGCTTAGAAGGTGTTGCTGATACGAAAAATCCATGTTTACCTATCTTAGCTGTACCAACGACTTCTGGGACAGCAGCTGAGGTAACAATCAACTACGTCATCACAGATGAAGCAAATCACCGGAAATTCGTTTGTGTCGATCCACATGATATCCCAATCGTTGCGTTCATCGACAGTGACATGATGATGGGAATGCCAAAAAAATTGGCTGCGTCAACAGGGATGGATGCTATGACACATGCTATCGAAGGGTTGATTACAAAAGGCGCTTGGGAAATGACTGATATGCTGCATTTAAAGGCAATCGAAATCATCGGTCATTCTTTGGAAGCTTCTGTAGATGGCGATCAAAATGGGCGAGAAAAAATGGCATTAGGACAGTATATTGCAGGAATGGGCTTCTCAAATGTCGGTTTAGGACTGGTACACGGGATGGCTCACCCGTTAAGTGCATGGTACAACATTCCTCATGGCGTAGCGTGTGCAGCACTTTTGCCAACTGTCATGAAATATAACAAAGAATATACTGGAGAAAAGTACCGTGAGATCGCTCTTGTGCTAGGGATTAAAGGAGCAGCTGAAATGTCTTTAGAAGATGTAAGAGAAGCGGCTTGTGGTGAGATCGATCGGTTGAGCAAAGCGGTTGGAATCCCAGAAACCATTTCTGAGTTAGGTGTAAAAGAAGCAGATATCCCAGCAATTGCAGAAGATGCTTTGCGAGATGTATGCACACCAGGAAATCCAAGAGAAACGACAGTAGAAGAAATCATTGCTTTATATCAAAGTTTGATGTAAAAACGAAGCGGATCTTCAACATTAAATTGCCTGTAAAGAGAAATGGTAGTTTATATCTGGATATCTCTTTTAAATTGATGGTATTTCCGCTATAATTTTTCTTATAAAGAAATAGGAGAATATTATATGAAAAATAAAAAGCCTTATGGAACTGTATTGATCAAAGCCTCTAAAATACTAGACTATTTAGCGGAAAACCAAGATGTCTCTTTGCAGACGATCGCAAAGGGTGTGGGAATGACCTCTTCTACAGTCTTGAAAATACTAGATACTTTGCTGATGATCGGCTACGTAAATAAAAATTCAGAGAAAAACTATCGTTTAGGTGCAAAGCTTATTCGCTACGCGAATAAAAACATTGAACAAATCGATTTGGTAGAGTTGACTTTACCGTTTTTAGAACAGCTGCAGCAAAAGATCGATGAGACTATCCACTTAGGAGTATTGGACAACAATGAGATCTTGTACGTGAACAAACTAGATCCAAAACATCAAACGATCCGCATGTCTTCAAAAATCGGAATCACCCGACCATTATACAATTCTGCGATGGGCAAAGCCGTATTAGCAGAATTCAGTGAAGAGCAGTACACTGATTATCTTGAAAAGCATCCGTTGATCCCTTACACAGAATATACGATCACCAATGCATTACGGTTGAAAAAGGAAATCCAAACGGTAAAAGAAACCCACATCGCATTTGACGATGAAGAAATCGAACGTGATATTTTTTGTATAGGAGCCTCAATCGTGAAAAACGAACAAATCATTGGTGCATTTAGTGTAAGTATGCCGAAATATCGTTTAACAGATGAGACAAAAGAACAAATAATCATTGCCCTCAAGCAAACAAAAAGCGAAATCGAGCAAAGAATTCAAAAATAATGAAAAAAGCGTTTGCAATTTTTCTTTTCTGCCGTATAATATGGGTATAGATTTCCAAGTTATAAAATAAAATTTCTAAATAGGAAATAGGTGGAGAAGATGAAAAAAATTGATATTTTATCTCGATTGAAAAACGCCGGAGTGATTGCGGTGGTACGCGGAAAAAGCAAAGAAGAAGCTTTGAATGCTTGCCACGCAATCATCAAAGGTGGTCTAACTGGTATTGAGTTGACTTTTACAGTCCCTCAAGCAGATCAAGTAATCAAAGAACTTTTGTCATTCTACAAAGACCAACCAGAAATAGTGATTGGCGCAGGCACAGTATTAGACGCTGTCACAGCTCGCTTGGCTATCTTAGCTGGCGCAGAGTATATTGTTAGCCCTTCCTTTGATCAAGAAACGGCAGAGATGTGCAATCTGTATCAAATTCCTTACTTACCAGGATGTATGACTATTACCGAGATCAAAACAGCGCTGAAAAGCGGGGTAGATATCGTCAAACTATTTCCTGGAAGCGCTTATGGACCAAGTATCATTTCTGCCTTCAAGGCGCCGATGCCTCAAGTCAATATCATGCCAACTGGCGGTGTGAGTCTGGACAATATGAAAGAGTGGTTCGATGCTGGTGTCGTAACAGTCGGAGTAGGTGGGAACCTTTTAGCACCCGCAGCTACAGGAGATTTTGACAAAGTAACGGAAGTCGCGCAACAGTATGCAGCAAAAATGAAAGAAATCAAGAGGTAGCTGCTTATGGGAAAAGTAGTGACACTCGGAGAAATCATGTTGCGATTGTCCACAGAACAGGGAACCCGTATTGATTCAAGTAAACGATTCGCTGCCCATTATGGCGGAGGGGAAGCAAATGTAGCAATTTCTTTAGCTAATTACGGACATGAAGCGATTTTTGCTACAAAAGTACCTGATAACGCATTGGGAAAAGCAGTCAAAAAGCACTTGCAATGTTATGGAGTAGATACGAAACAGGTATTATCTGGTGGACCAAGACTAGGTACTTATTATATGGAAACTGGTAGTGGCGAACGCGCCGCCTCAGTGATCTATGATCGTGCCGGATCAAGCTTTGCTGAAATGGATCATTTGGAATGGTCGCTAGAGGAGTTATTCCAAGGAATAGATATATTTCATGTTTCGGGAATCACCCCAGCTTTGTCTAAAAAATGGCAAAAAATGACGAAACAGGTGATAGAAGCTGCAAAAAGAGCTGGCTGCCTGATCAGCTTCGATATCAACTATCGTGGAAAATTATGGACACAGCAAGAAGCCAGCGAAGTAATCCATCAGCTTTTACCTTTAGTAGATATCTGCTCAGCTGGAAAAATGGATGCTCTTTATTTGTTAGGTATCGAGAAAGCGCCAGAAGCAGAAGAACAACCTCTAATTTATTATTATCAAAAAATGCAGGAAAAGTTCCCGAATATTCAGGTGTTTTATTCGACCAAGCGTACCGTTCATTCAGCAAGTGAAAATGAACTGAAGGGGACATTGTGGATGAACCATGAATATGTGGAATCCCAAGTCCATAGAATTACCCCAATCGTGGATCGAGTAGGTGGCGGAGATGCTTTTGCAGGTGGCGTGCTCCATGGGATTTTATCCAATATGTCTCCGCAAGAAATCATTGATTTTGCTACGGCAGCTTCTGCCTTGAAGCATACGATCCATGGGGACTGCAACCAATTCAGTCAAGAAGAAGTCGCACAATTTTTAGCATGCGGCTCTGGAAAAATCATTCGATAGAAGGAGTAGAAGAAAATGCAAGAAATGGAAACACGTTATACACACAGTCCAGAAGATATCCGTCATTATTCAACGGAACAATTGAGAAAAGAATTTTTAGTAGAAAAGGTATTTGAACCAGGGAAAATCAGTTTGACTTATACGTACAACGATCGAATGATCTTTGGTGGAGTGACACCTACTGAAAAAGAATTAGAAATCACATTAGACAAAGAACTAGGTGTTAATTACTTCTTAGAGCGTCGTGAACTAGGTGTGATCAATATCGGTGGACCAGGATTCATCGAGATCGATGGGCAAAAAGAAGAAATGAAAAAACAAGACGGATACTATATCGGAAAAGAAACACGACATGTTGTATTTTCTTCCCAAGATGCTGAAAACCCAGCTAAATTCTATATTAGTTCTGTTCCAGCTCATCATAAATATCCAAATGTAAAAATCAGTATCGACCAAGTAAAACCAATGGAAACTGGTGAAGGCCTGACACTGAATGAACGTAAAATCTATCAATACATCCATCCAAATGTATGCGAAAGCTGTCAATTACAAATGGGTTATACGATTTTAGAACCAGGAAGTGCTTGGAATACGATGCCTTGTCATACACATGAACGTCGTATGGAAGCTTATGTCTACTTTGATTATGCCAATGAAGATACACGTGTGTTCCACATGATGGGCAAACCAGATGAAACAAAACATTTAGTTGTAGACAATGAACAAGCTGTTATTTCGCCAAGCTGGTCGATCCATTCAGGTGTGGGTACAAGCAATTACTCATTCATCTGGGCAATGTGCGGAGAAAATATCACCTATACAGACATGGATATGGTGCAAATGGATCAATTAAAATAAGCATAAGGGAGAGAAAATGATGGAATTTAGTATGGATATGTTTCGTTTAGATGGAAAAGTAGCATTAGTCACCGGTGCTGTCTATGGTATTGGATTTGAGATTGCACGCTCTTTAGCTACAGCAGGAGCAAAAATCGTATTTAATAACTTGAATCAAGAATCAGTTGATGAAGGTATAGCGCATTATAAAGAAGCAGGCATCGATGCAAAAGGTTATGTCTGCGATGTGACCGATGAAGAAGCGGTTCAAGCGATGGTTCAACAGATCAAAGAAGATGTAGGTTCAGTTGATATTCTGGTCAACAATGCAGGGATCATCAAACGGACACCGATGATCGAAATGGATGCGGCAGACTTCCGCCAAGTAATCGACGTGGATTTAAATGCCCCATTCATCGTTTCAAAAGCAGTTATTCCGGATATGATCGAAAAAGGCGGCGGTAAAATCATCAATATCTGCTCCATGATGAGTGAATTAGGACGCGAAACGGTCAGTGCTTATGCTGCGGCAAAAGGCGGATTAAAAATGCTGACGAAAAACATCGCTTCTGAATACGGTCAATACAATATCCAATGTAATGGAATTGGACCAGGTTATATTGCTACACCGCAAACTGCTCCATTACGCGAAACACAAGAAAACGGTGAACGTCATCCATTCGATCAATTTATCGTTGGACGTACGCCAGCAGCACGCTGGGGCGAGCCAATCGATTTGGCTGGACCATCTGTCTTCTTGGCTTCTAGCGCATCTGATTTCGTTAACGGCCATGTCTTGTATGTGGACGGAGGCATACTTGCCTATATCGGGAAACAACCTTAAAAGAACTTTAGTACACCGTTTAGTGGAGAGGTTGTGAAATCAGCGGATTGAACGAATACCGAAGGACAGCTGATTAAACATCATTTATTCGAAAAAAGAGGCTGGGACAGAAGCGTTTAACTCCAAGAAATAAGAAGGAATTCACGAAAATTGCTTTTTAAATTTTTGTGAATTTCAGCTTATTTCCGAAGGAGTTGCTTTTGCTTCCGCCGTTTATACGTGTTTAGAGCGTGAGACAAAAGTGTTCTTTACTTTTGTCCCACGCTCTTTTCTGTGCGTCTTCCATACTTCACTAAGTCGATCCCTCTTGCTTCGCACCAATCCTTCACTGGTCCGGAAAAGATCAGAGAGTGTTGGTGTAGGGCCGCGGTATTCGTTGCGCCGACCATAGTATAAAGCAGACGAAGCTCTTCTTGCCATTGCTTCATCAGTATAATAGTTTCTTCTACGCCATGATTCATCAGATGCGTCAGTACGGTTCCTGAAGTACCCACTGCATTTGCGCCGAGACAAAGGGCTTTAAATATGTCATAGGCATTGCGGATACCTCCGGAGGCTAGGATTTCCATAGAAGTGTCTGCTTCATTTGCTTCAAGCAATGAAGAGACTGTCGATTGCCCCCAGTCAGCTAAATAACTCAGTTCCCGCTTGGAGCGACGGGCGTTTTCGATCTGGGTGAAGCTTGTTCCGCTTCGACCGCTGATATCAACTGTATGAACTCCTAAAGAAGCTAGATCATTGAGCGTTTCTCTTGTCATGCCAAAACCGACTTCTTTTACGATGAGGGGGACGTCAATGGCTGTTTGAGTCTCTTGAATAAGTACTTTCCAATTGGTAAAATCACGGTCTCCCTCAGGCATAACCAACTCTTGAGGTGCATTCAAATGAATCTGTAAGGCATCTGCGTGAAACAATCGGATAGCTTCTTTGGCTCTTTCGACAGAAGTCCCTGCACCGATGTTGGCAATGATTTTCCCGTGAGGATATTCTTGTCGCATAATCGTATAAGTATCAGCTAAAGAAGGGTCTTTCAAGGCAGCGCTGACTGAACCAGTGGCAATCATCAAATCTGCTTCTCTTGCGACGATTGCAAGATCTTGGTTGATTTTTTTTGTTTTTTCGCTTCCGCCAGTCATCGCATTGATATAAAACGGGCTACTTAGTGTAAAACCAGCTGCCTGTGTGCTTAGATCGACATCAGAAACTGCTATTTGCGGCAAAGGGTTATGGATGATCCGTACGAAGTCAAATTCGTTTTTTTGTTTATCATGAAAGGCTTTAGCTAGTGAAACATGTTCGTCTTTTCGATTCATCGGTTTTCCTTTCTTTGATCGCTATAGACATGTAACGGCAGTGGAGTGATTTCTGCTTTTTCCCATGCACTCATTAAAGGAAGAATGCCAGATTTCTGGTCAACAATTACGATTCCGCAATCGCCCCCACCTGCACCAGAAGATTTTGCGGCTCCTTCATACTGTTCAGCTAAATTACACAATTTGTTCAAAGCAGGCGTTTCGATGACGACCCCAGTGATTGCAGATAAATCATGCAGTAATTGTCGGTTTTTTCGAATCATCTGTTGGATCAACGTTACATTATTTTCTTTAAACCCTTTGATCATTTCGTTGACACATTCTGTACTGTTTTTTAAGAAAAGCTGATAAGCCACCATTTTATCTTCTCTCGAACGGTGAACTTGATCGACCAAATCAGAAGTAGAGGCAGGGCTACCCGTCCAACCAATCAATAAACGTAAATCTTCAGGAGCAATCAATGGCTCAATGGATAGACCTGGCCAATCCAGGGCAAGTAACTCACTGATAGAATGCTGAGTTTCTTGTTCTTGGAGCCAAGGATGGTCGAAGGTTGAGAAAGCGATCCAGCCACCATAACAGCTAGCAGCGATGTCGCCGCAGGAACCATTATCTTGAACTGCTAAATTGGCTAGTGCTGCAATCTTGAAAATCTCCAACTGAGATAAATTCAACGCGTAAAAAACATTCAAGGCTTTGACCGTTGCAACGGTCACGGCACCGCTAGAACCCAATCCATATTTCCGGCCATTTGAACTGTCTAACTCACTTGTTACTTTCAGATCATAAAAGGATAAAAGAATGTTTTTTTCTTGTGCATACTTTTCAGTCAAACGAATAGCAGCAAGGATATAATGAAAAGGATTTTCCCGAATATCTAAAACTAATTCTCCGTTGCGTCTTGTCCAACGTACAGGCATCCCACTATATTGTGCAGATTGGATACTTCCGACTTTTCGTGCGGATTCTACAGTGACTGTTACGAATTGATCGACTGCAGCGATAACTGCTGGATGGCCTGTTTCAACAACTGCATATTCTCCGGCAATATAGAGTTTGCCTGGTGCAGATACTTCAATCATAAAAATCTCCCTTTATTCAATAATCGCAATTCCTGGACCAGCATGGGCAGTAATTACTTGTTCTTTGCTAAATAATTTGGTAAATGTTTCTTGTACCTCAGATAAATGGCTGTTTTCCACTAAAACTTTGACATTAGGGCCAGCATCCATCGTAAAGTAGCATGGAATGCCTTGCTTTCTCAATTGCCGCACCGCATCCATCGCTTTTAAGCTGTCAGGAGACCAGTAAGTGAATGGAGGCTGGGCAGCTAAAGTCGTTCCATGCATTTTTAGTCCGTTTCTTTCCATCGTTTCTCCGAGAAGTTGGAAATCTTTTGTTTTGATTGCTTGTTTCAATTGATATAGATCCCCTTCAACGGAATCTAACCAGCCTTGATAAAAACTGGATGTTTCGACTGTCCGACGCATCCCATTTCTGCTGGACACTTCTTTTTTCTGGTCGTTGATCAAAACGAAAACCATTGCTAAATCGTCTTCGAAAGAATCGGAAGGGACTGGCTTAGCGTAAGAACTTAAGTCGTCATGGCCTTTTTCCCATTCGACGAAACCACCGAAAATACTTCGGCAAGCTGAACCAGACCCACGTCGAGCAAATCTTGAAAGAGAGAGATCGTCTAATCCAAGCTTAAGAGCAGTATTGCAAGCTCCTGCTAAAGCAGCTAGCCCGCTGGCAGAGGAGGCTAATCCAGCTGCGGTAGGAACGAAATTCTGACTGATTACTGAAGCTTTTAGTGAGAGGCCGGCTTCTTTACGAAAAAGGTCAAGAAACTGACTGACTTTTTTTGTTGCTTTTTCGTCTTGCAAGGTGCCATCTAGATAAAATTCATCTACCATATAGCTATCAGAAAAGATGACTTCTGTCTCTGTATAAAATGCATCCAATGTTAACGAAAGGCTGTTGTTCATTGGAAGGATGAGTTCTTCATTTTTCTTACCCCAATATTTGATTAGAGCAATGTTGGTATATGCGCGTGCTTTGCCTTTAAACATAGGTATGTACTCCTAATCCTTGTATCCAAGTTTCAGCAGCACCCGCATCTTCAAGTGCTTGACTGATTTCTTGGGCTTTTGTTTTTGTTTGTGCTAATGCGATCATACAGCCACCGCGTCCACCGCCAGTTAATTTGGCACCCAATGCCCCGGTATCTTTTGCTGTTTGGATCAATAGATTAAGAAAATCATTGCTGATTGTCAGCTTTTCCAGAAGTGATTGTGATTCATCCATTGTCTGTGCCAACGTTTCTGGTGAATTTTCAATGATTGCTTGTTTTGCTTGCTTCGTCAAGTATCCTAATTTTTGGATCATTTGTCCAGTTTCATGAGGCTGGGTTTCAAAGAGGTGAGCGACATCTTTGACGGCTTCTCTTGTTTGTCCTTTGATTCCTGTATCAGCGACAATCAAAAAAGCATCGATGTTCAAAGAAAAGTAGTCAAAAGGATGCCCTTTTGTAAAATAAATCGGCTGCAAGCTGCTAGTAGCGGCTGCATCGATTCCACTAGGATTACCGTGGGCGATTTTTTCCGAAAGCTGGACATTTTCTAATAGTATTTCACGAGACAAAGGAAATGCTAAGTAATCATAAAAAGCACGAGTGACTGCTGTGGCGACCGCAGCACTTGATCCCATTCCACGTTCAGCAGGAATCGTGCTTTCGATGGTTAGTTGCAAGTTTTTATGGATATCATGCTCTTTTTTTAAATGGATGAATAATTTTTTGATATTTTTTAATGTATGAGGAGCTTCGGCTAAATTTCCTGAATAGTAGGAAGAAACCAATTGATCGTCCATTGCATCCAGCTCTTCAAGGAATGCGGTGACTTTTGTTGCATAAAAAGGAAAGGCAATCGCCGGTTCTCCATAAACAACCGCGTGCTCGCCCATCAAGATAATCTTTCCGCTTGATTCTCCTTGGCCATAGTTTGCCATAATCTAACTCCTTCTCACGTAAAAGTGATTTTTAAGCAAAAAATAAAGCGCCCAAAACGAGTTGCGCTGCTTCACGAAATTTTTTGTCCGCTAAGGGTCTCAAAAAAACATTTCTTCTTTATTTTACTAAAATCATCCCAGAAGTAAAACTAAGAATACGTTTTCTAAAGGAAAAACCCTTTTTTCTTAAGAATTTTTTGACCTTTTTTCTTTTTTGACTAGAAAAAAATACAATTGACACTACTAGATATTGGGGGTATATTTAAAAAGGTTGGTGTTAAACACAATATTTAGTGATGAAGTGAGCTGGAGGTAAATGAGCGTGATCGTTTTAGCAGGTACAATTGGTGCCGGAAAATCAAGTTTGACAGAAATGATGGCTGAACACTTTGGTAGTCAGGCATTTTATGAATCAATTGATGATAATGAAGTCTTGCCCTTATTTTATGCAAACCCTGAACAGTATGCTTTTTTGCTGCAAATTTATTTTTTGAATAAACGTTTTGCAAGCATCAAACAAGCAATGAAAGATGACAATAATGTATTGGACCGTTCGATTTATGAGGATTCGCTGCTTTTCCATCTAAATGCAGATCTAGGAAGAGCGACGGAAACGGAAGTTCGTGTGTATGATGAACTGCTGGAAAACATGATGGAAGAACTGCCCTATGCTGCCCATAAAAAACACCCGGATTTATTAGTTCATATTCGTGTATCTTTTGATACGATGCTAGAACGGATCGAGAAACGTGGTCGTTCCTATGAACAATTGTCCTTTGACCCAAGTCTGTACGATTATTACAAAGAATTGAACAGACGGTATGATCAATGGTATGAAGAATACAAAGAAAGTCCAAAAATCCAAATCGATGGAGATCGCTACAATTTTGTGGAAGATCCTCAAGCAAAAGAAGAAGTCTTGAAAATGATCGAAGAAAAATTGGCAGAAATCCGCCAAACTGAATTAGCCATTTGATTTAAAGCTACTCAAAAAAGGATGCTCCTTTATTTGAGTAGCTTTTTTCTTTATACTAGAAACAAATATCAGGAGGATGGAGTATGCGGGAAAAATACTATTTTAATCAAAAACGTAATTTTTGGATCAATATACAGCAAGATGATGTGCTAGCTGTTAAAAATTTAAAAGAAGAATATGGCATCAGCGATGAGATGCTGACTTATTCTCTAGATAAAAATGAGCGGGCACGCGTAGAGTATAACTCTTTTGATGAAGTGTTACTACTTGTATCAAATGTCCCACACCAACAAAAAGTCGATAACCATTACGAAACTAGTCCTATCGCTTTTATTTTAAAAGAAGATGGTTTGTTTACATTTACCACGCCGAATACCGAGTATGTGATTCGACTGATTCGATCACTTTTGGAGCGAATGCCAGACATGAGTGTATACAGTTTATTGTTCCATACATTATTTTTAATTTCTGATTCCTTTTTTCCTTTAATCGAGGAAGTAAATAGCGAACGTCAACGGCTCAACCTAAAGTTAAGGGAAAAAACAACAAACAAGAATCTACTGCAACTTTCAGATTTAGAGATCGGTTTGGTTTACTTAGTTATAGGAACAAAACAAAATGTAGTACTTTTGGAACAAATCAAGGCATTGGCCATTTATCGCAAGTTGTCAGAAAAGGAAAAGGAAGAGTTGGACGATGCACTGATCGAAGCACGACAAGCAGTTGAAATGACGAACTTAGCTTCGCAGATTTTAGATCAGCTTTCTGGCACTTATAATAATTTACTGAATAACAATTTAAATGACACGATGAAGTTTTTGACTGTCTGGTCGCTGATCTTGACTGTACCGACTATTGTGACAGGATTTTTTGGGATGAATCTTAAGCTACCATTTACCCATTCCGTTTTCGGATGGGGAATCGCCTTGATCATCAGTCTGGTTTTATCTGTTTTGATGCTCATTGCACTATGGTGGCGGATTCGTTGATCTAGTCTTTGATCTGCAAACCAAGGGCTTGAGCAATCACAAGTGCTTGCTCCTGATTGACGATCATTCCTGCCAAATAATCTTGAGATAAAGCAATGGCAGTGAAGAAATTAGTCGTAAAGTCTAATCCCTTCAGAGAAGTTCGGAACCAATTCGAACCAGTTAACTGATTATCAGACAAAAAAAGATTTTTCCAAGTGACCTTATAAAATTCGCTGTCTTCTAACTGGCAATGATCGAAGGATACGGCTTTCAAGTTTGTGCTGCTAAAGGAAGCCATCGAAGCAATGCAGTCAGTGAAAGTGCAGTCTCTAAGATAACTTTCGGCAAAATTCGTACCTGTTAATTTACATTGATGAAACACGACTTGGTGGAAACTGCCACCAATCCACTCCAGATTGGAAAAATCACACTTTTCAAAAATGACATTACTACATTCAAAATGACGTAAAACTGTTTTTTGCATGGTCAGTTTTTGGACATGACTCTCTCTTAATACCATATTTTTGGCATCAAGATAGCTTTGATCACCTCCATTGATCAGAAGACCAGAGAGGATTTCTTCATCTTCTAAATAAAAATCTCCTTTTGCCAGAGGAGGAAGAGAAGGTGGAATAGGTTCGATTTTTTTCATGTGGGTTCACCTCGTTTTTCTTTAGTATAGCAAAGAAGCGGGAATCACTGCTAGAAAGTCTGCTAGACCAATCATTTTCAGAAAAGGAAGAAAAACTGTATGAAAAACATTGACAGAAGGATTGGTTTTTGCTATACTATAATGGTTGAGAAATAAAAGCAGAAGCACCCGCTTCTCGCCTTAGTTGATAATGTCGCTGGGCTAGATAGTTTTCACTGGTTCTATTAGGTGAAGTACGCGCGGGTTCTGTAAGAGAACTCGTTTTTTTATTGCCGTTTATTCGGTAAGCTTTTCTTTCTCTCATAATATTTGGAGGTGAATGACCATAGCAAAGGATATGATGGTTAACGACGGCATTCGTGCACGAGAGTTACGATTGATCGGTTCAGATGGTGAGCAATTAGGAGTTAAGACAAAAGCAGAAGCATTGAATATTGCAGAACAAGCAAACTTGGATCTTGTGTTAGTTGCCCCTGGTGCGAAACCACCAGTTGCGCGAATCATGGACTACGGTAAATACCGTTTCGAACAACAAAAGAAAGACCGCGAAGCGCGTAAAAAACAAAAAGTGATCAATGTAAAAGAAGTTCGCTTAAGTCCTACGATCGACTTGAATGACTTCAATACAAAACTTCGTAATGCACGTAAGTTCTTGGAAAAGGGCGATAAAGTGAAAGCTTCTATCCGTTTCAAAGGCCGTGCCATTACCCATAAAGAAATTGGTCAAAAAGTCTTGAATCGCTTAGCTGAAGAAACTGCGGATATTGCAACAGTGGAACAAAAAGCGAAAATGGACGGACGCAGCATGTTCTTGACGCTGGCACCGAAAAACGACAGTAAGTAATTTGAATGACTAACTGGCTGTTGGACAGCCGATAGTCGGATAACGAAAGATTTTGAGGAGGAAATATAGTCATGCCAAAACAAAAAACACACCGCGGATCAGCAAAACGTTTCAAACGTACTGGTAAAGGCGGATTGAAACGCTTCCGCGCGTTTACAAGTCACCGTTTCCACGGCAAAACAAAAAAACAACGCCGTCAATTGCGTAAAGCAAGCATGGTTTCTAGTGGCGACTTCAAACGTATTCGCCAACAACTAGCAAAAATGAAATAAGAAGTACAAATAACAGAATCTGAAGATTTTTTTTATTAGGAGGAATTATACATGGCACGTGTTAAAGGTGGAACAGTAACTCGTAAACGTCGTAAAAGAGTGCTAAAATTAGCAAAAGGTTACTACGGTTCAAAACACACTTTATTTAAAACAGCAAAAGAACAAGTAATGAATTCATACAACTACGCATATCGCGATCGTCGTCAAAAGAAACGCGACTTCCGTAAATTGTGGATTGCTCGTATCAACGCAGCGGCTCGTATGAATGGCTTAAGCTACTCAAAATTGATGCACGGCTTGAAATTAGCTGAAATCGACATCAACCGCAAAATGTTAGCTGACTTGGCTGTAAACGATGCAACAGCATTTACTGCATTAGCTGACCAAAGTCGCCAAGCCCTAGAAAACAACAAATAAAGGGGTATTCAATACCCGTGAACCCACTCTAACCAGTGGGTTTTTTTGTTATTTTTAAAATTAATCTAGGTTCATAAACTCTGTTAGCTTATCAACTGTTTGTTCTCTTTGTTTATCACTTAAATGTGTATATACGTTCAGTGTAGTTTTAACATTAGAATGACCTAAACGTTCTTGTGCTTCCTTTAGATTTATTCCTGATAAATATAGTAAACTTGCGTGGGTATGTCTAAAACCATGAATCGTAATAATTTTCAGGTCTTTTCCAGTCTTCTTTTTATAATGTCTGGCAATAGTTTGTAGCCATTCTTTTGGTATATTTGGTTCTAAAAAACTATTTTTATGGTTAGGAAATAGTAATTGTTTGGGGTTATCGAAAGTTAAGTTTAGTTTTTCTTTTTGTAATTCTTTCCATGTCTGTAAATAATTCAATGTTTGATTATCCAGAAATATTTTCCTGAAACTTGCTTTAGTTTTCGGTGGATGAATTAGGAACCTGCCATTTTCACCCTTTGTTAATGTTTTTGATACAAGCAAGTATTTTTCTTCAAAATTAATATCATTCCAAGTTAGTGATAAAGCTTCCCCACGTCTAATGCCTGTAAAAGCTAACAGATGAAAAAATATGAACCTTTGATGTTCAAAATTATTCTTGGTAAAGTTTAGGAATTCTAATAGCTCATCTTTTGAGTAAAAATTGTCAAACTCTTTATATTGATTCAAGTCAATATTATTATGGGGTAATTGAACAAATTCCATTGGATTTTTAAAAATTAATTCTAAATAATTGGCATGATTCATAACAGCGTTGAAATAATAGATATAACGTTTGAATCTTTTAGGGTGGATTTTATACCACTTATTAACTATTTCCTGACAATAAACTGTTGTAATATTTTGCACTTCTATTTCTTGAAAATACGGTAAAATATTATTTTTAAAGATACTAAGTGTTCCTGCATACGTGCTTTCTTTAACAATCCCTCTATATTTCTTTAGCCATAGTGTATAAACATCATTAAATGTTTTGTATTTTCTAGGTAAATATTGTTCGGTTGCAACTAGTAGACTCAGTTCTGCTAATGCTAAACTAGCTTCCTCTTTTGTTTCAAACCCCCTTCTTGTTGTTTTCTGCTTTTTACCAGTTTTATGATTAATACCTACATAAAAATCAAACATGTAATTGATTGTGCCGTCTTGCTTTTTGTATTGTTTAATTTGTGCCATAAAGACTCTCCTTTTATGGCATAGGATAAAGTTAGTACCATTATATGATATCTAGTACTAAAATTCGATATTTAATAAAT
>NZ_JAKZIW010000080.1:0-5137 GCF_031143325.1 Enterococcus sp. FR204
GTCCCTTATTCCGAACAACCGATGTTCTCCTGACAACTCTTCGGTCACAACCTCCATTTTAACAATAAACCTGTAAATGTGAGGGTAACACTTTGATTGTCACAGGTAATTTATCCCCTTCATCTCCATCAACATTCGTCGTCAATTCTTCCTCATCAGCTAATGACACAACTAATTGCTCACAAGTAAGATAGGCTAGATTTTTCGTAGATTCATCTACTCCTTTTAATAGGTCTGGCAATGTTTTAAGCGTATCGATCAAAGAAGAATCTTTTAAATAAACCAAATGGAGCTTACCATCATCCACTTTTGCATTTGGAAGTAATGTTTCAAAACCGCCGACTGAGTTAGTTAGTCCTATCAGCAAGATACTGCTCTCAATTTCTTCCTTCTTTCCATCAACTTCTAAGTGAAACGAGTAGGATTGTGTGGAAGCTAACTGTTTGATTCCTGACATGAAATAAGCTAGTTTTCCGAATTTCGTCTTCTTCTCCGCATCTACATCATTGATTGCTTCAGGGATAGAGCCAATTGCGACGACATTCATAAAATAGTCGTCATTTATTTTTCCAATATCCAATGGCTTGACTGATTCAATCGAAAAATGATTGATCGCTTCCCCAGATTCTAGCGGTATCCCTAATGCTCGAGCCAAGTCATTCACCGTACCCAATGGGAAAAATCCGAAATTTGGCCGATGTTCTTGTTCAGCGATTCCACTGATTCCTTCGTTGACTGTTCCATCTCCGCCCATGACAAACACACTATGATACCCTTCCGTAGCCGCTTCGCGAGTAAAGTTTTTTGCATCCCCTGCTTTTTTTGTATACAAGACGACCACTTCATCAAACACCGATTCCAATTTTGCTATCGCTAATTGCTCAAATTCCTTTGCTTGTTCACCGCCTGAACTGGGGTTTACCACTAATAAAACTTTTTTCATCACTTTCTTTCCCTTCTGATTGATTTCTTTAATATAACGATAGCATAAAGAAAAAAATTAGGCTGTGATGAAGTACTGTTCATGAAACATTCATTTATTTTTTGACAAGATAAAACACCCATACTATGAAACTGAGGAAAATTAAAACAATGATATAGGAAATAAAAGAAAATGATAGGCATTGTATACCTAATAAAGTAAAAATCTTAGGTGGCAGATAAAAACACAAAAATAGCAAGAGAATGTAATAGCGTTTCTTCCACTTTTTGTTATCAGACCTTATAGCGATCAGAGGAATACCAAATGCATAACTGAAAAACTCTTGATGTACTGTTAATATGTCATGACCTTGAATAATAAATGCGACAATCTCCGCTATAATTAGTGTGCCTAACACCAAAACGGAAAATTGATGAATATATTTTATATACAAATGATCCATTGTACTTCCTGCCTTTTTATTTGTGAGAAAAACAAATCCGTATACGTGAATAACTTCTAGAAATAAAAGAAATTTGCAAAACCACTCCATTTATCTACTTCTACGTGCATTTTTTGATATTGTTTTCTTTATTTAAGATTATACAGAAAAATATCTAGGGTCGCTGGATTCTAAGTAAAAAAAATTTTTAAAATAAAAAGAACTAAATCAAGTAGTAATTAAACTACTGTTGATTTAGTTCTAATAAAAAGATTTAGATGAACAGTTTTATTGATTTAAATAGTTCATATTTTTTATTTATTCCGCTTATTTACTACTTGCTGTACTAGAATCTGAAGTGAATGTACTCAAAACATTTTCAAAGTCTTTGTCTTTGATTTTTACATTAGCGTCTTTCAATACTTCGCCAATTACTTTATTCTGGAAGGTACTGTCACTTAATTTTGTGTCTGTTGCAATTTCTTTCAATTCTTTTTTGTATTTATCCATGTCGTTGCCTTTGTTTTGGTTTTTCACCATTTTAACCACATAATATTCCGTAGTATAAGTTGAAGCATTGGTAGAAGTGATCACATCAGAAACTTGACCATCTTTCAACTTAAAGGCTGCTTCTTTGACTTCTGCCGGAACCGTTGTAGTAGTGGAATCAAATTTCACTTTTCCGCCATCTTCTTTTGTCGTAGTATCAGTTGACTTGTCTTTGGCTAATTTAGAGAAATCGTCTCCCTTATCAGCAGCTTTCTTCACATCTTTTGCATCATCTTCACTTGCTACTTGGATAATTTGAGCTTCCACTTCTGGATGGAAAGATTCCCAAGCCGTTTTTAAATCTTCATCGGTCAATTTGATATGTTTCTTTAGACCTTCTTGAAAGGCTAGACTTTGTTTGATACTGTCTTTGAATGTTTGTTCTGTGTAACCTGCAGATTTCAATTGTGAATCAAATGAATCACCCAATTGTTTCTTTGTTTGATCATATTGGGAATCGATTTCTTTGGTTGATACGTCATCTCCATATTTATTTTCAAATACTTGATAAACGATCAACTGTTGCACAGCGGAATCTGCTCCTTGCATTTTTTTCAAGCTATCCATTACTTCTTGTTCGCTGATTGTACCGCCTTTATAACTAACGGCTGTTTTTTCACCGGCATTCGTACAGCCTGACAATAAGCCAGTGCCTAGTACGATGGCAAGTGCTAAAAATCTTTTTTTCATTTATCAATTCTCCTACTTTTCGTTTTTTGCGAATTGCTAAAAACAAAGGTGTTCAAGATGAAAATCATCAAGAACACCTTTACTAATCTGCTCGATACGTCCTGAATAGATATAAGGCTACACAATCCAGAAAGTTCGCTCAGCAGAATAAATGTCAAGTAGCACATCACACCTTAATATACTACTTCTTTTGTTACCGTTTTTCAAGTCTATCTTGCGTTCCGTATTTAACGTAACTAATTCTTAGAACAAATGTTATCGATTTTGTTTTTCTTCTTCCGCTGCTGTGATATTCAAATCAGACACTTTTATGTTCGATTTTCCAGACATTTTTTTGTTGTTTTTATTGAAAAAAATTGATTTTTCATTTGTTTTCTAAAGCATGATCTTCTTGTTTCCTATTTTGGTCAGATATGGATCATGCGTGACCACGATAACTAACGTACCTTGGGAAGCCTGTTGCGATAAAATTTCAACTACTTTATCCTTATTTCTTTTATCCAATGACCCAGTCGGTTCATCGGCTAAAATGATTTTGCTATTCTTCAATAAGACTCTCGCACAGGCGATTCTTTGCTTCTCACCACCAGATAATGTATAAACAGGCGTACTTAGCTTCTTGTCTATATTTACTTTTTTCAATGCTTCATACTTTACTATTCGTTTATCCGAAGCATTTAAATTCGAAAACTTCAAGCCAATGTCTAAATTAAAATTGATCGTTTCATATTCAATCAATCCGAAGTCTTGAAAAAGAAAAGAGAGGGCATTTCTTTTTATCAAGCGCTTCTCTCTTCCAGTTAAATGTTTTGTTTCTTGATTAAATAAATAAAATTGCCCTGAACTGAATTGATCATTCAATCCTAATATATTCAATAAAGTACTTTTCCCTGCTCCGCTCTCTCCAACTACAGTCACAAAATCCCCAGCATCCGCAGTAAAATGGTCCAAATGAAGAATGGTTTTGTTTCGAATGATTTTTTTTGCACTTTTTATCGCTATCAACGGTTCCAACTGTTAACCTCCATTCATCAACAATAACTGACTTTTCTTTTCTGTAGACAAAATAAAAATAACTGAAAGAATAAAATCAATGAAACTAAAGAAAAAAATATTAAAAAGATACTCAGGCTCTCTTTCTATAGGGAAAAGGAAGATTACACTTGTCATTCCCCATTTGATGAGGTTCATTATGAAGAAATCTTTATATGTTTCGAAGAGCGAATAACCACTTAAACGAAAGATAGAGATTTTCCGGCAATTGTAGACAAAATATATGCGTAACATGACGTAGCTCAATAAGAAAAAAGAAAAGAAAGTGAGGAAACATACCTGTATCAAATAATGAAATGACCTGCTTAATACCTTGACAGCTGCCTCTTCTGTTTGAGTATACGGAAATGATAACTGCAAGTTATCACGTAACTGGCTTTCCTCAATCAATTCAAATAGCATTTCTTTCGACAAAGAGCCTATCTTGATCTTTAACGGCGGATAGATTTCTCCACTGAGAATATTCCTTTCCCAATAAGTACTGTTTTTCAATGTCAGTACTTCCACAAGCGGGTAATGTTCAATCCATGAGATAGAAGGAATAAATGTATAAATGGGTTGATTGTTTTTTATAAATAGAAATTTTGGTTCTTTTTCACTGATTTCTTGATAATATTCCGTTATTTTTTCTAGATTATTTTTTAAACCTGTATGTCTATATCGTTCAGGAATCAATATAACAGGGTGCGCTTCTTCTTCGGTTACTTGGATCAAGTTTCCATGGTCATCAGCCAAAGGAAATTTCTTAAGATAATTCGGATTTATTTTTATCCCTCTGCCGAACTGTTCGTTTTCTTCATTCAAGTAATCTGATACATTGACTAATATACTTCCGTTTTTATTCAAAGTTTCATATAATTCCTGATCTGCTGCTGATGCAAAACGATTGGAATAAATAAAATCCACATGGTTTTTCCCGATGGTTACTGGATAAAACACATGATAGTCTTCACCAGCAATTTCTTTTGGCGGTTCATGGGAAACAGCTAACTGTGAAGAAGAAAAAACGATAGTTGCTAATTCGACATTGGCAACGGTCAAAATAAGAGAAAATAACAACCAAAATGTAAAAAGAATGTATTGGATATAGTTGAACGCTTCTCTTAATGAAACGATTTTTTCAACTAATAGAAGAGAAATCAGAGAGATACCATATATTCCGCTGAACAAGAAAACGTACATCTGGAACAAATAAAGAAATTGCTCCTTATAATACATAAAAATAAAACCACCAATGATTCCTGCAATTATGAATGTAATAATGATTTTCTTTTTCCCCAATAAACACCACAATACTTGATGTAATGAAAAGCCATTATTCAACAATAAACTGATTTCTTTATTCATCAATAAGAAAAAGGATGATAACAAAAGGAATAAAAGAATCAATCCAATAGTTAAATACACTCGATAATTATATACGTCTGTACTTGAAATAACCGAATACGAATAGCTATTTTCAAAGTCTTCAAAAATATTAG
>NZ_JAKZIW010000081.1:0-4297 GCF_031143325.1 Enterococcus sp. FR204
AGAATAAAAAAGCTGAAAAATTTAGTTTATTATTAAATAAATTTACTTTAGTTGCTCCTATCCTTGCATTTATTATTTTTTCTGTACTTTTAAGCACTACCCTTAAAGGAAAATTTATGGAAAGAAGCTCTCATGCAATGATTCTCACTTTTTTATGGTTGTTGTTCACCAGAATCTATATTTTTCTGATGAGCCTGAAACCGCCCAAATCCATTAGTTTATGTTTAGTTATAAATGGTATTTTTTTATTATCACTTATCATTTTTATTACACCTTTAGATAGATACGTCACTTATTTATATAATCCTTTGGAATACTGGACTTATTTTATAGGTATATTGGAAGGCATTATTTTCTACATCGGGTATTTTCCCAAGAAAAATAACAATATTTATTTTTATCGCAATAAATTGTAATAAGTTACCATCCTAGCTACTGAGTATGTACATTTACTTTTTCATGCAAAAAAGATAAACGAAACAGCTTTTCTCCATGATAACAAGATAATTCATACATTTATTTGCAATTAAAGAAACCACGTCTACAGGCGTGGTTTCTTTTTTAGCGTCTTTTCTTTTAGACGCATCCGATTTTTCCCATCTTGACATATTGATAGCAAAGGACATACCTCGCACTTGGGATTTCTTGCCGTGCAATGATATCTACCGAAAAAAATCAGTGTATGATGTGTCTTTACCCATAATTCTTGTGGTACTTTCCGCATCAGTGTTTCTTCTACTTCCATGACCGTAGCATCTAGTTTGCAGATCCTCAGGCGTTTTGAGACACGTTCCACGTGGGTATCTACTGCGATTGCTGGTATCCCGAATGCATCCCCCAATACGACATTTGCTGTCTTTCTGCCTACACCAGGAAGAGACATCAATTCTTCTCTTGACGTTGGCACTTGCCCATCGAAACGTTCAATCAGCTGCTGTGCACACGCTTTGATGTTTTTTGCTTTATTTCGATACAAACCAATCGTTTTTATTTTAAGAATGATTTCATCGATTGAAGCTTCTGCTAACGCATCGGGTGTCGGAAAAGAGGCAAACAAATCTGGCGTTGCTTTATTCACTGATACATCTGTCGCCTGGGCACTTAAGATCACTGCAATCAATAACTCAAATGGATTATTGTGCTTGAGTTCTCCATGTGCTTCGGGAAACATTCCATACATCGTTTCTAGAGCTTCCATTGTTTTTTGTTTGCTTAACATATTCCGCTACTCCTCCAACCAATTTTTCAGTGAGACTTTCGGCAATTCTTCTTGTTGAGCTGACTGTTCTACTTCTCTTTGAAGAAGCTGCTGTTTTCTTCGTTTTTGGTCTTCTTCCACTTGTTGTTTTGTACGTAGATTTTTTCTTTCCCACGATAGCAAAATGCGGTCAACGTAATTAAAACTATAAGCCTGATTTAATATGGCTTCCCGCAGTGCTAGCTTCAAAATTTCCGGCTGATAATGGTCTTCTTCTATCCATTGTCCGATCCGCTGGAACTCGATCGAAGAAAGCGGGCGTCCAAATTCTTGTTCAAATAATTGATACACTGACTGGATTTCTTTTTCTTGTGTTTTTTCTTCGTATTTTTTTTCTTGTGTTTTTAAATACTCACCTAATAGATCATAGATGGGGTAAAGATTATATCGATCTGCTTTTTTACCGTTGACAATCGTCGTTTCTATCTTGATAAACCCATTTGTTACGAGACGATCCAGTATTTGAAAAATCTGATCTTGCTTGATTCCCATATCCATAGCAATCATCTGCAAATCAGGGAAAGTATCTCCTTCAAGCTGTGCCATATGCAACTGTAGAACAAATAAAAATTCTTCAGATTGTAGACCGATCCTATGGTAATTTTTAAGTAAAAGATTAGATATAACTGTTTGTCCAGCGCTTAAGTAATTTTCTAAATTCAACATGATTTCTCCTCCGCTCAATCACAGTATACGTAAAAAAAACATGGGAAGCAAGAACAGGTTTCTTTTCTATTTACTTCACTGATCGGTCAGATTTACAATGTCGTCTACTTGATTTTTGTTTGTTCATGTTTTTGATGCGCATCTTCACTTTTCAGAATAAATAAATCAAGTAGATTTCGCTGTTCCTTAGAATGTTGACAAGGAAACAAAATTACTATACACTATTTTTGTTTCCAAGTTAACATTATTGCATAAAGGAGTTTTTACATGTACAGTTTCACAAATAAACATTCTAAAGTTTTTGGATACGTCTCTGTCTTATTCACTGGATTAGGATTTACTATCGTCAGTCCTGTACTTCCGTTTTTAACGCTGCCTTATTCTCACTCCATACATCAGCAAGCTTTCTATATCACTTTGCTCATGTCTGTTTATGCTCTAGCTGCCTTCTTATCTGCCCCCATTCTCGGTAGCTTAAGTGATCATTTTGGGCGTCGTCCGATCCTTATTATCAGTTTATTAGGATCAAGTATCGGATATTTGCTTTTTGGTTTAGGAAATTCGATATGGATGTTGTTCCTTGGTCGTATCATTGAAGGATTGACGGCAGGAGAAATCTCCACCTTATATGCTTACTTTGCCGACATCACGGAACCTAATGAAAGAACCAAAGTTTTTGGATGGATGGGTGCTTTAGTCGGTATAGGAACAACGCTGGGTCCTATTATAGGGGGTCTATTAGCTGAGTTGGGGAATTCTGTTCCTATATTTATTGGAGCACTCTTTACTTTCTTAAATGCCGTTTATGGCTACACATTTATGCTAGAAAGCCTTCCAATAAAAAAACGTTCAGTAGATTTAAGTTTCTCCCATGTAAGACCTTTTCACCAATTACAACAATTATTCAAGATTTCATCCGTTATTCCTTTATTGACAGCAGGTTTTGCTGTTTGGTTGGCAGCTGGCTCTCTTCAATCTATCTTTTCTCAATTTTCGATTGACGCCTTTCAGTGGAAGGCTGGGTTGGTTGGTTTAAGCTTCTCTTTGATTGGAATCTTGGATACTGTCTCGCAATTGTTCATTATGCCTCGATTGCTCAAAAAATTTTCAGAACAGCAGATCACAAGAATAGGGATGTTCAGTGAAATCCTCGCCTATCTATTCATCACATTATCTGGAATTCTTCTACTGCCGATTTTGTTTTTATTTGGGATTATCTGTTATGGTTTCGGTGATTCTATTTTTACTCCTGTATTCAATGGCCAACTATCCAATTCTGTCTCAGATAACCAGCAAGGTCTTGTAATGGGCGGTACCCAAAGTATACAATCTCTATCGCGCGTCATCGGCCCGCTAATCGCAGGACAGCTTTATGCTGCAGCACCATTTCTTCCAACGGTATTCGGATTTTTGCTTATGATTTTTGCCTATTATCACTACAATAAAAAATAGTAGCTTCATTTGCTACTTCGTATAAATTCTCTGTATCGACCGATAAAACGAAATACTGTGTCAAATTCTTCTTTTGACATATTTTCAAATACAGTAGCATCTCGCTGTACCCATTTTTGATGGAGTTGCTCGTGTCTATTCCTTATTTTTTGTCCGATTGGCGTCAATTGAAAATAGATTTCTTTTTTATTCTCTTCGCTTTGATAAGTGTTTATGATCCCTCTAGCTATCAGTTTTTTTGTTAGCTTACTGATGGCTCCTCTAGTCATATAACTAGCATTCGCTAATTTTGTCACGTTAGGATCAGGGATTTTCCCGATATGTTCAATCACTTCTAGTTCATTTAGAGTAAATCCTGCAAATTCTTTTTCCATTTCTGGTTTATTACGATGAATAATCTCATTAGCTAAATCCAGATATTCTTCTATTAGCAGTTGTCTTTTATCCATTTCTACACCTTCTTTTTCTTTCATTATATTGTTTTTTTGTTTCCTATTCAACAAAGATAAAAATATTTTGCAGGAAAACCCAATCTGAAACCAAGAAAAAAAGGGGTTGACAAAGCTTGTCATAACCCCTTTTTCTGATTAAAAGATAGTAAAGAGACAGTCATCGGTAATTGTGATGATTTTTTGTCATCACTTAAGGATGAGCAGCCTTTTCAAAAACTGTCTTTAAAGATCATCATCAGTTTCTAGCACATACGGCTGACCTTCATATGTGTACTCTGTATTCAATGTGCCGTCATTTTCATCTGAGTAGATGCGTCTACTGAAAGGAAAACGATGAGAAACATTATCTTTGGCGTCTTTTGCTGGCATCGTGTAATATTCCTCTTGCGTTTCATTCAACTGAGAGAGTACTTGATCTGCCAACTCATCAATATTGATCGTTGATTTCTTCGAAGCACTTTTATAATCT
>NZ_JAKZIW010000082.1:0-4147 GCF_031143325.1 Enterococcus sp. FR204
TTGAGTAAACGTGGCACGATCGTGAATGAGTGGGAAAAACTTAACCGCATTTCTAACAGGCGGTTAAAGTATCAAAGTTTGACCCTTCCCTTAAAAATGCAGTGGTCAATTGACCGAATTACCATAGTCGGAAAACTGAAAGAAAATATTTATTATCACACTCCAAATGATGTGTTGATTTTAAATTTTGAACAGCTTATGCGTTTGAACGAAGGCAATGGTTATTTAAAAGCTGTTGGGAATAATGGGTGGCAATTATTAGACCAACACGAGGAAAATATAGCTTATATTGAGATTCTTAAATTTCATGAAGGAAAAGGGCGGATTGACTTTAATCCTAATAAAATCAATCAATTTTTATCAGGTTCCATGAAAAATTTCATTCATGATTTATTTCTAGAACCTCATTTTTCACGTGCGGATATTGCTTGCGATATTGTAGATATTCCCGATGACTTTGTTAGTCAGTATCGTGTAGTTGATCCTGTGTCTTTTAAACCAATTTATGGGCGTTCTGGTAAGTTAGAAACGGCATATTGGGGTAGTCGTGCCAGTGAACGACAAATTCGAATGTACAATAAAAAATTGGAACAAGAAAGAAAACGTAAAATTGTTCCGCCGGAAATAACGACATGGTGGCGACTAGAATTGCAGTTACGAAGGGGAAAAGCAACTGATTGGCATGAGATGGTTCATGAAAGTTTGGATAGCTTTGCTAGTCCACATTATTTTCCGCCAAATACTAAAGTTACTGAACGGATTATGGTGAAAGGTTTGCTTTATGATCATTCTGAGTGGGGAAATCTAGCTAAGAATACAAAGAAAAAATACAGGGATTTGTTGAAGCAAGAAAGTCAAAATGATGAATTGACGAATCATTTGCGAGAGTCATTTGCGGAATCGGCAGACGATTTGAAACGAGAATTAGATACATGGCTCCAAGGACTTGATGTAACGGAAGTAGGTGCTGAATGAGTAATCCAGTAGAAAAAATGACCATAAAAAATCTTGCTGACGAATTGGGTGTATCGAAAAATACAGTGCGCAATCAACTGGTCAATTCAGGGTTTGACCTTGCTCAGTATAAAGAAAATGGCATTATCATGCTAGATAAAGAGTTGATTGGTGTTGTTCGGTCAATTTATCGGTCAAAAAGTGATCAATTGACTGGTCAATTACCGGTCAATAACACAGGCAGTGATTTTCCTTTAGAAAAAGAGAATGAGTTTTTGCGTGATCAATTAGCTGAGAAGGACAAACATATTTCTGAATTAACAGAAATGATTCGTGATCAACAAAAATTGACCCTGCTTCAGCAACAAAAAAACGATCAGTTGTTACTAGAAAATCAAGAATTAAAAAATCGAAAATGGTGGCAATTCTGGAAGTGAGGTGTGACATGGATAAAATTGATTTGAGAGAAGAAACAGTCGATAGAATTGAATTGATGTATGAACGGTTAGCTGATTATTTGAATTTGCCGGATGAAGATAATTATAGTGAAATGCTTGAACGAATTATGGATGTTCTCAACTCGGTTATCAATGCTGATTTAGCAAAATCTTCAGTTTTGACTAATGAATTTGTTCATAAGCATTTAGCGCAAACAACTGATGAATCAGAAAAAGAATTTTGGTTGAAATTAATGAGTCATGTTATGCAGTTAAACCAAATTTCCGTTATTAATTCCAAAGAAAAGGAGATGTAGTTTATGGGAATGACTTTAGCAGATATTAAAGCGCAAGAAGAAAAATTAAAAAAAGAACAAGCGAAACTTCGCCAACAGAAAAAACGCTTGATTGAGAAAGAAAATGCTGCAATGGGCAAGGCTCTTCGCAAGCGTTTTGGGTTTGAAACTTTTGCTGATTTTGAGCGGTGGCTATCGTCGATTTCTGACGATCAGCAACACGAAAAATCAGTGGATAATGAGTGGCTTGCTGATGAAAAATCAGCGCCAAGCGAACGAGATTATCCCGATGAATCTGACGGCTTATTCGGAGTGATACCGAATAAGAAAAGTCAGATGAGTGAGAGTAAATTTACGTCAATATTTAATGACGTGAATTTACGATAAGCGATTATTTTGCGTGAAGCAAAATAAAGCGTAAAAGGAGTTGAGAGCGTGACACGCTTTCGGCTCCTTTTTTCGTTGTCACTTGTGACAGCGAATACCCTCGGAGAGCATTTGGAATTGTGACAGCCATGTCACAATTAGGAAAATGTTACTCTTTGACAAAGAGTAACAGAAAGGTTTACACTCTTTTTATTAGCGACAGCCGAAGGAGGGTTTTAACTTGGGGTTCAGTATTTCGTTCAAAAAGGGAACAAAGAATACAAGCATTTCTCATAATAATCGTGAGTTAACTGATAGCCAAAAAATCAATGACTGGCATAAGCATATTGATTTCACAAAATCGGATGAAAATATCTATTTAGAACAAACAAATATTCGTGAAAAATATGAAGAATTATTCGGTGAAGCCGTAGAAAAATATAATGCAAAGCAGAAAAGAGCCGATAGAAAAATCGAGGACTATTTAGCAAAGGTTCGCAAGGATAAAAAATTGGAACCACAGCGAGAATTTATCGTGCAAATTGGTACTCTTGATGATTTTCGTACTACTCGTGATGATGGTTCTTCTACTGGCATATCGGAACAACAAGCAGAACAAAATCGAGTGATTGCCAACAAAATTTTAGTTGAGTATTTCAAAGAATTTAAAGAACGGAATCCTAATTTATCCGTCTACAATGCTGTTATTCATAATGACGAAGTAAGTCCGCACCTGCATTTGAATATTGTTCCTGTTGCTGAAGGGTATAAACGGGGTGTTCAAAAGCAACCAAGTTTTAACAAAGCCTTGCAACAGCAGGGTTTACGAGCAGATAAAGAGAATGGTCGAGTGATTTGGAATAATTTTAGGAATCAGGAAGTTGAGTCAATTGAACGTTTGATGGCAGATTTTGGTTGGGAGCGTGAGTTAGTCGGTACTAACAAAATCAAAGATGTTCACGAATATAAAGAAATCATGAGCGAGATTTCAGAATTGCGTCAAACGGCCGTAAAAGAGCGTGAGAGCGTTTCTGATGAGTTGAGGTATATTTCTAGGCAAAGAGAAGAAAATGAGCGAGAAAAGGCTCTGGTGGCTTCTGAGAGAGTGAAGATTGAAGAAGAGAAGAAAAATATGCTGAATGTAAAAAAAGAGATGGCGGTCATTTTCCAAAAAGATATTGTTCCTTTAGAAAGTTTCAAGAGGCTTCCTGATGGTTCGTATCATTTATCTGGGAATGATTTTGTTGATTTGTATCAACGAGCTACGAGAGCAACAAATGCCAAGAGAAATGCTGATAACATGAGTGAGCAATATTTACAGATGCTTGAGCAAAATACAGAATTAAATGAGTATGTAGCTACATTGGAAGAAGAGCGTCATTTGTCTGGTAGAAAACAATTAGCAGATTTACAAGTGGAAAATAAAAAGCTGAAAGAAGAAAATCGCTCTTTACGCCAGCGTTTAGAGCGATTAAAAAACGCATTTCAAAAATCGATCACTCGTTTGTCTATCCGTTTTGGTCTTGCAGAAAAGGATATGGGGCTTTCTGAGGAATTAGAAGTGTTAGAGCAGGAGAAAACCTTATTTTATCGTCAAAATGTCTCACAGCGTAAATTAGAGCGTTCTGAAGATGAGATCGAGTGGTAGTTACGATGTGCAGTCAACGGTACCGGAGGCGGTTTGTGCCGAGGATAAGGAGTTGACGGCTAAACCACTAGCCTATTAAGCTGACATTTGCTAAAAAATGGCCAGTCCATTTTTTGGCCAACCTAGCGTTAGCGAAGTTTGGGGGCGCCCTTTTCAAAGGGTGCGGTTTTATTTTTTGGATATTTGCATAGCTAAAGAGAAGTGCTATTATTGAGTTAGCAAACAAATGAACTGAAAAAAGAGTAAAAAAATAGTCGAGCAACGCTACCAACGTTCTCGACCTTTACGGAAACTAATCGCACTAGCTCCGTAACTTCTTAATCATTATACGAATATTTTTAGATTTCTTCAAGACTAGAGATTTTTTGGTAATGAATTTTTAAGAGTTACGTGAACTTTTGAAAATTCTTTCCAGAAGTCTCTTTTTCTTTGAGGAGGAACAAAAT
>NZ_JAKZIW010000083.1:0-3727 GCF_031143325.1 Enterococcus sp. FR204
CAAACGTAAAATTATCTTATCCATAACGTTTTTCTTTGATTTGATAAAAAGGGTAGATCTTATAAAAGACCTACCCTTGATTTTCTTTATTCTCTTTTTTTACTTCTATTATTTCTTCTTTGATCACTCTTCGCCGTTCAGCAATCACATACACAAATCCATAGAGAAATGGCAAGATAAAGGAACTGAAACGATACAGTAAAAGCGAAGAAACTGCGTCAACTGTTCCAACAACTGGTCTGAATAATAACAAATAGACAAATTCAAAGGAACCAATACCAGCAGGCGTAGGAATAACCCCTGAAAGCACTACTGCAAAGCTGATAAACGAAATGGTCAGTAGAAAATCTATTTTAGGATGGTTTTCAATCAGAATCAAATAGGGAAGTACATACCAAAATACAAGTTTTAACATATTCCATAGATAAATCCGCAATAGCGCAGTCCTGTCTTGGATAATGGTTTGGACCGTTTCCCTTAAAGAGTAGATCTGCTGATTGCATGTATCCACCCATTTTCGCAAACGCTCACTTTTAAATAACTTATTCGATAAGCTGACAAAAAATATTTGAACATTCAAGCTGACGGACATCGCCAATAAAAAGACAACAATCACGATCGTCAAAAGGATACCAGCGATGATAAACCAGATCATTGACGGACCATTAGAATAAAAAAGAGAGAATTGGATGACCAAGCCAGCTAATGCATAAGTGATCACTGCCAGTTTGTACATAATCATATGGAGTGCTGTCACCCCTGCTCCCTGGGATAGCTTCATTCCTTTTTTGTTATAAAAATAAATCTCCGAGATCAGCGTTCCTGTACCAAATGAAACGATTCGGTAAAACGCAATATAGCTAGAGGTCAAGAACCCATCTTTCGTTGTAAAATTCGGCGCGAAAGGTTCAGCAATTTCTTTGATTGAGCGCCCTTCA
The DNA here is from genome assembly GCF_031143325.1 of Enterococcus sp. FR204. Taxonomy (NCBI): domain Bacteria; kingdom Bacillati; phylum Bacillota; class Bacilli; order Lactobacillales; family Enterococcaceae; genus Enterococcus; species Enterococcus sp. FR204. The sequence continues at coordinate 939 of NZ_JAKZIW010000083.1, forward strand.
GCGATTTGGTAAACTGTCCCTAATATAACAGCTGCTGCCAAAACAACAACACTGGTAGACAGCAATTCGGCAAAGATATCTGCAAATGATTGATTGATTAAATAATAAATAATGGCAAAAATCACAATCAGCAAAAGCAGATTCAGAATGATTTTAGTTTTCGTTCCTTTAGACGACATCTCCTGCTCCTTAATGGAAAAAATAAATGAGAATCAAATCAACAAGTACACCTGCAGCGAATCCTATAGTAAACTTCTTTTTCCGCGTTTTATGATGGAAAACTTTTCGAGAGATCAATCCTCCCAAACCACCGCCTAACAGGCTGACAAATATCAAATTATTCTCAGGAACACGCCAGCCGCTAGTTCTAGCCTGATGTTTATCATACCCCATCAGACAAAATAAGTAAAAATTCACAATGAAAAGGTAAAACCACAAAGGATTGTGTAACAATACATCCATTACTCTTCTTCCAACTTTCTGTTAACTACTATTTCTAAGCTTTTTCTTCTTTCTTTGGTGAATAAACTGTTAATCCTTTTGATACAACAGATAATTCAACTGGAAGATCATCTGTCGTGTCTCCATCCGTTCGAGTGCCCACAGATTTTTCCTGCGCTTGGATTTTCATGCGTTTGGCTGTGAAATAAGTAATGCCGGGGATCGTATAGAATTTGCCTCTCATGATTCTAGGCAAATAAAAAATAAATCGGAAAATATCTAAGGAAGGTACGATCGTTACATGGAATTTTCCATCATCTGGGGTCGCTGAGTCGTCAAAATTTGTAAAACCGCCCACGGAGTTAGACATCGTGACTGTCAACAGTTGGGATTTTCCTTTCCAATGCTCCTCGTCTGTTTCTAAATCCAAATGATATTTTTTCTTCTTCAGCAATAACTTAAAAAACTTCTTGATAAAGATCCACGAGCCGTAACGCTGTTTTTCTTCTTGACTGATCCAAACTGCTGTATCTGCTAAGATTCCGATTGTCAGTGTAGAGATAATGACTTCATCATTGACTTGACCATAGTCTATTTTCCGTACATTGCCTTCCAGGATCACGTCAGCAGCTTCTTCTTTTTTGAGTGGAATCTCAAGAACACGTGCAAGGTTGTTGACAGTTCCACCTGGAAGTAATCCGACATGGTATTGAGATAATGTTTTTTGGAACGCTTGGACGATATGATGAATCGTGCCGTCTCCACCTATAATTACTAAAGTATCAGCTTCTATGGCTTCTGCTTTCTTGACTAATTCCGCATCATCAATCGATGGGCCAGTTTCAGCTAGTTCTACATATAATTCTGGCTGCTTTTCTTTTACATAATCTTGAAACCAGCGTGCTAATTTCTCACCCTCATCTTTCCCTGAACTTTTTTTATAAAAAACTAGCAGCTTTTCCATTCTTTACCTCCTATTTACTCTTCAAAAAAGAGGGCGGGACAACCAATTCCATTGTCCTGCCCTTTAGCCTTAGACAGATGACATTCCATCATTGGGACGAACGCCTTGTCATAAGCTGTTCTTTTTCGATTTTAACTCTTTGTGTTCAATTCTGCAATTTTTACAATCACGTCTGTTGCTTTTTCCATTACTTGTAAAGAAACAAATTCGAATCGTCCGTGCATATTTTCTCCTCCGGCAAATAGATTTGGCGTCGGAATACCCATGTAAGAGATTTTTGAACCATCTGTTCCTCCACGAACTGGTTCGATCACTGGAGAGATACCAAGCTCGATCATTGCTTGTTTCGCTAATTCCACGATGCTCATATCTTTTTCAATGATTTCTTTCATGTTGTAATATTGATCATACATATCTACTTTGATTCGTTCTTGATCAAATCGCTGATTCAACTCTTCTTGGATATGTGTGATTTGTGCTTTGCGTGCTTCGAATTTTTCACGATCATGATCGCGAATAATATAACTCATAGAAGCTTCTTCAGGATTCCCATCCAATGCCATCAAATGGAAGAAACCTTCGTATCCTTCCGTTTTTTCTGGAACTTCATCGGCTGGAAGCTGATTATGAAAATCGATTGCTAACTGTAGAGCATTGATCATTGTATCTTTTGCCGTCCCTGGATGTACATTTTTCCCTTGGATCGTAATATTTGCTTGAGCAGCACTAAACGTTTCATACTGCAACTCACCTAAAGGACCACCATCGACTGTATAAGCAAAATCTACATCGAATTGCTCAACATCGAATTTATCCGCTCCGACACCGATTTCTTCATCAGGACCAAAAGCCACTTTGATGGTACCGTGAGGGATAGAAGGATTATTGATCAAGATCTCCATTGCAGTCATGATTTCCGCAATCCCTGATTTGTCATCTGCTCCCAGTAATGTACTGCCATCTGTTGTGATCAATGTGTGGCCTTCATAATTTTTCAAATTTGGAAAATCTTTTGTATTCAATGTATAGCGTTCTTCCGCATCTAGTACGATCGTAGACTCGCCATCATAGTTTTCAATGATTTGTGGATTGACTCCTACTGCATTAAAATCTGCTGTATCCATGTGGGAAATAAATCCAATGGAACGCACTTCATGATCAACATTGCTTGGTAATGTTCCCATAACGAATCCGTTATCTTCATTATAGAAAACATCAGCTAAGCCTAACTCTTCTAATTCTTTTTTCAATTCTTGCGCAAAAGCAACTTGTGTCTGAGTCGATGGAGTCGTTTTGCTTGTTGCATCGGAGCGTGTTTCTGTTTTGACATATCGTAAAAAACGTGGCAAAAGATTTTCGTACATAGTATTCTCTCCTTTTAATT
>NZ_JAKZIW010000084.1:0-3694 GCF_031143325.1 Enterococcus sp. FR204
AAACCATTGTTCAAAAAGGAGGGTTGAGGCTCTAAGAGCTTGTCTAAGCCGTTTTAAGACAGTCTTAGTATAAAAACCTTTATCTGGAATTTAAAGCGCCCTACAGGCGGTCAGGGCAAGCCCTAACAACCCTAAAACAAGTAATACTTAAAAACACCTCACAAATTTAATTTTTTAAGATATAATAACTTGTCGCCTATCCGACAGTCTTGCGACTGGAAGGAGGTGTATCTTATGATTACCAACTTTATTTGCGCCCTTCTTGTTGAGCTTCTAAACTCTCTATTCAGTTATTGGCTGAATAACCGAAACAAGACGTAAAATCAACTAAGGCGACATCAGCCCAAAAAAAAAGCCCTAGAGAATCCGACTTCTCTAGGGCTTTCGTGTATCTCATGATTACCTATTTGCATGTTTAGTTTAACATGATTTTAAATCAAATTCAATTTTGTTGTTGCTGATCTAACCATTCCTTGACACTTTCTAGATAATTTAATGCCGTTTCTTTTTTCGTTGGACTTTGTATGTTAGTTGCTTGTTGAAACAGGTTTTCGTAGCGTTCATATGTGACAGATTGTTGTTTTTCTTTTTTTTCTTCTTCACTGGCAAACCAAGGGTTTGTGTCTCCAAATAGATCACTACAGGCTTCTTCTATCTTTGTATCTTTTACATATTGCACGTCTTTTTTGGTTTGCTCATAGTTGTCTTGAACCTCTTTTTGCTGTTTTTCTGGCAAGTTTTGATAAAGACGAGTGAGTTTTTCCATGTTTTTATCCGTCAAACGTTTTTCTTGATTCACAAAAATATCGTTCATTTCCTCATAACAAGTGGTAAACTCTTCCATTTTTTGTGCTAATGCTTGCTCTTTTTTCTTTTTATTACGTGCTGATTCATACTTTTGAGTGACATTTCCTAATAAAATACTTCTAGAAACGCGCTTATTGCCCTCTAAAACGCCTAATAAGCCGCTTGAGACGATTATCAAGGAAAATATACAGCCAAGCAAGAAAAATCGCTTAAATCGAATTTTAGAGCCTTTTAATGAATATCTTGTTTGGAAAATTTTATAGATGAGCCAAATACTTCCTGAAATACTAACAAAAATGAGTAGATAGGGTAAATAAAATGCCATTTTAGCCTCCCCATACTAACCAAAATGCGAACAGTGTCAGGACTAATTTAGTATAATTCTTCATTCTATAAAATCCTCCTAAAAATTATCCAAAGATATGAGTGAAAACTTCACAAATTTTTTCTACACCAACGCCTACATAATACCAAAAGCCACCAGCATTAATGTTTTGTAATTCTTGATTGTTTAAATTATAGTATTTTTTAGATATCATGAATATTTTCCTCCTAAAAAACTTAATTCTTCTGTGTTTAGAAACTAAGATAGTATTCTAAAATATTTTAAAATAATATTTTTATAAAAGGCTCAGCGATGTTATAAAAAGTTATTTTGGATTCATAATCGTCAAAAAAAAAAGAATAATTGTTATTTAGAGAATTAGTAGACATAATGTATACTATGCCAAGTAGCCCTTGTATCAACCGATACAGGGGCTCACTTTGTGATTTTTAATTGGTCTAGGTCAAAAGCTCTTTTTAAGGCTTGATTTTCTGCAGTTGCTTCTTTCCGTTTCTTTGTGAATTTTTACCAGTCATTTTTTACTGGGGTGTTATTTTTCATAAAATATGATAAATTTTTGGTAGCGCTTCATAAGCGCGTTGCTTTTTCAAGAATAAACACTCATTATTTTTTAACTGGCTGCTCGGAAGAGCAGTCTTTTTTATTATTTATCCGTTTCTTTTACAAACAATTCTTCGTTAGGACTGTTGTAATAATTTGGATTCAATTTCAATTCACCATGTTTATTCCCTTTATTGATCACTGACAATAACATCGGACTGAAGCCTAGAATTCCTAGTAAAATAGAACCGAATAGAAGATTTTTTCTTGTCATGAATATTCCCTCCAGTTATTTCCAAAGTTGCCACCATTTTTGCTTCTTCTTTGTGTGTTTTTCTATCGATTCTGTTTCTTCAGAAAGAATAGTAGTTGATTCATCTTCTGGAGTTTCTTCCGTATAAGCTAATTGTAACTGTTCTTGCAGTTTTTCGATCTGTTGATTTGCCTGTAGGGTGAGCTGTTGTTGTTGGTCGAGTAATTTTTGCATATTAGAATTATTTTGCTCTTTAAGGGAAAGTTGTTCTCGTAAAAATTCATTTTCTTCACGCAACTTATCTAGCAACTCGTTTACAACCACGTTTTTGCTTGATATATAAATGTTTTTATCGTTGTCTTTTTCATACTCATGCAACCTATCTAGTAACCTTTGGTTACCTAAGTTGCTAGCAAGTTGCAATACTCCAGAACGTAATACAACCTTATAACCACGCTCATTTTTAGCTAATAAGGACGGGTCTAATTTATCAACATGTTTAGAGATTGCTTGCCTACTTATTTCAAATAATTCAGATAATTCCCTTATTGTAAAGGTTTCTTTGGGTTGCATGATAATTGCCTCCTAAATTGTTAGGTATTATTTCTCTAACCAATTATCTAAGGTAATTGAAGGTATATTTTCTTCAAAATAAATTTGCAGAGATCCTATCTTATTTCCTTTGTAGGCTTTAATTTTTTTGATTTCAAAAGTTTTAAAAATAGCAGGGTGAGTTGAATTAACGTTTAAAAATTCTTTTTTCGCTTGGGCAAAAATTTGTTTATCAATATCTCTCATGCGATAACTTTCTGGTATTGCTAATAGAGCTCTAAAATCTTCTATTTTTACAAACCAGTGACCTTTTTTAGATCTTCTGTTTTTATGAGCCATAAGTTGGCGATATAACTCTTTAACGTAGCTACTCTTTAAGTTTGTCATATTTTCTAATTCGAAACGAGTAAAATTAGTTCCGATTGAATTAAGTATATATTCAAATTCTTCAGAAACCTTTATTAATAATGTTTCATTCACTTTATCGATTTTAAATTTTTGAAACAGATTTAATTGCTCATATGTTTTTTCGTCTTCATAAATAAAAGACAAAGTAATGATTTTTTTTGACATTTTTATTAAATCATTAGCAAAACGGTCGCCACGTGCATTTATATTGTAATCAATTAATTCTTTTATTTGTTTAAATGTAAAAATTTCTTCTTTTGTACCTTTTCTTTTCATTTTAGAACATATTCCCCAAAATAAATCCATATCTATAGGAGTAAATTTTCTTAAAGGGACAGAATTTAATCCATTATTATATCGAACTATATCGTTACTCAATAAAAATCACCTCAATAAATTATGTTATCATAGACATAAGAGGATGTAAAATACAATTTATCCCCCATAGTGTGACAATTTATCCCCCATAGTGTGACAATTTATCCCCCATAGTGTGACAATTTATCCCCCATAGTGTGACAAATTATCCCCCACTACCTATGTCAATACTTACTCTCCCATGAGGTTGCTAATACCTAACAGTTATTATTAACAGTATATCTAACAGTATATCTAACAGTATATCTTAAGAGCACATTTAATTTCCCGCCTAAAAAACTACTACCTTTTCCTCAAACAGGTTCGCGAATTTTTCTAAACTGGAAAACTTGCTCCCTACGGTCGCCAAAAAGGTGTGATCGCTACGCTCTCACATTATACCTGCGCAGTCGCCTCCAGCTCCTTTGCTA
>NZ_JAKZIW010000085.1:0-3395 GCF_031143325.1 Enterococcus sp. FR204
TTTGTTCATTGAAAACTGGATATTTGAAGTAAATGTAAGTAATACAAACCGAGAACACCGCGTTGAATTTGAAAGCTGAACAAATTGTTTAGCCTGAAGCAAAATAGGCGGACGGCCATAAAATCTTTGATTTTATGAGACGATCGATCTTTTTGCCGTACAGGCTGATTTGTGAGCTGGATAGAGTTTTTTAATAAGTTCAATTGCTTATTTTCTTGATCTAACTTCTATCGCTAGAAGAAGGATCAAAACCCAACCGTAAGGTTGATAAGGTTAAGTGAATAAGGGCGCACGGTGGATGCCTTGGCACTAGGAGCCGATGAAGGACGGGACTAACACCGATATGCTTTGGGGAGCTGTACGTAAGCTATGATCCAGAGATTTCCGAATGGGGGAACCCAACATCTTTAATAGGATGTTACGATTGTGTGAATACATAGCACATTCGAGGTAGACGCAGAGAACTGAAACATCTAAGTACCTGCAGGAAGAGAAAGAAAATTCGATTCCCTGAGTAGCGGCGAGCGAAACGGGAAAAGCCCAAACCAGCAAGCTTGCTTGTTGGGGTTGTAGGACTCCAATATGGTAGTTCTTTCAGATAGTCGAATGACTTGGAAAAGTCAGTCAAAGAGGGTAAAAACCCCGTAGACGAAATGTGGAAGACACCTAGGAGGATCCTGAGTACGGCGGAACACGAGAAATTCCGTCGGAATCCGGGAGGACCATCTCCCAAGGCTAAATACTCCCTAGTGACCGATAGTGAACCAGTACCGTGAGGGAAAGGTGAAAAGCACCCCGGAAGGGGAGTGAAATAGAACCTGAAACCGTGTGCCTACAACAAGTCAAAGCCCGTTAATGGGTGATGGCGTGCCTTTTGTAGAATGAACCGGCGAGTTACGATTGCATGCGAGGTTAAGTTGAAGAGACGGAGCCGCAGCGAAAGCGAGTCTGAATAGGGCGTTTGAGTATGTAGTCGTAGACCCGAAACCATGTGATCTACCCATGTCCAGGTTGAAGGTGCGGTAAAACGCACTGGAGGACCGAACCCACGTACGTTGAAAAGTGCGGGGATGAGGTGTGGGTAGCGGAGAAATTCCAAACGAACTTGGAGATAGCTGGTTCTCTCCGAAATAGCTTTAGGGCTAGCCTCGGAATTGAGAATGATGGAGGTAGAGCACTGTTTGGACTAGGGGCCCATCTCGGGTTACCGAATTCAGATAAACTCCGAATGCCATTCATTCATATCCGGGAGTCAGACTGTGAGTGATAAGATCCATAGTCGAAAGGGAAACAGCCCAGACCACCAGCTAAGGTCCCAAAATATATGTTAAGTGGAAAAGGATGTGGGGTTGCACAGACAACTAGGATGTTGGCTTAGAAGCAGCCACCATTTAAAGAGTGCGTAATAGCTCACTAGTCGAGTGACCCTGCGCCGAAAATGTACCGGGGCTAAACATATTACCGAAGCTGTGGAGTACACCTTTAGGTGTATTGGTAGGAGAGCGTTCTAAGGGCGTTGAAGGCAGATCGTGAGGACTGCTGGAGCGCTTAGAAGTGAGAATGCCGGTATGAGTAGCGAAAGACAGGTGAGAATCCTGTCCACCGAATGACTAAGGTTTCCTGGGGAAGGCTCGTCCGCCCAGGGTTAGTCGGGACCTAAGCCGAGGCCGACAGGCGTAGGCGATGGATAACAGGTTGATATTCCTGTACCCGTTGTTTTTGTTTGAGCAATGGAGGGACGCAGGAGGCTAAGGAATGCAGACGATCGGAAATGTCTGTCCAAGCAGTAAGTCTGAAGAGGAGTCAAATGCTTCTTTTCTTAAGGACAAGCTGTGATGGGGAGGGAAATAATAGTACCGAAGTTCCTGATGTCACACTGCCGAGAAAAGCTTCTAGTGAGAAAACAGCGGCCCGTACCGCAAACCGACACAGGTAGTCGAGGAGAGAATCCTAAGGTGAGCGAGAGAACTCTCGTTAAGGAACTCGGCAAAATGACCCCGTAACTTCGGGAGAAGGGGTGCTGATCATACGATCAGCCGCAGTGAATAGGCCCAAGCGACTGTTTATCAAAAACACAGGTCTCTGCAAAATCGTAAGATGAAGTATAGGGGCTGACGCCTGCCCGGTGCTGGAAGGTTAAGAGGAGTGCTTAGCGCAAGCGAAGGTACGAATTGAAGCCCCAGTAAACGGCGGCCGTAACTATAACGGTCCTAAGGTAGCGAAATTCCTTGTCGGGTAAGTTCCGACCCGCACGAAAGGCGTAACGATTTGGGCACTGTCTCAACGAGAGACTCGGTGAAATTTTAGTACCTGTGAAGATGCAGGTTACCCGCGACAGGACGGAAAGACCCCATGGAGCTTTACTGTAGTTTGATATTGAGTGTCTGTACCGCATGTACAGGATAGGTAGGAGCCGTAGAAATCGGAACGCTAGTTTCGATGGAGGCGCTGGTGGGATACTACCCCTGCGTTATGGCCACTCTAACCCGCACCACTAATCGTGGTGGGAGACAGTGTCAGATGGGCAGTTTGACTGGGGCGGTCGCCTCCTAAAAGGTAACGGAGGCGCCCAAAGGTTCCCTCAGAATGGTTGGAAATCATTCGAAGAGTGTAAAGGCAGAAGGGAGCTTGACTGCGAGACCAACAAGTCGAGCAGGGACGAAAGTCGGGCTTAGTGATCCGGTGGTTCCGCATGGAAGGGCCATCGCTCAACGGATAAAAGCTACCCTGGGGATAACAGGCTTATCTCCCCCAAGAGTCCACATCGACGGGGAGGTTTGGCACCTCGATGTCGGCTCGTCGCATCCTGGGGCTGTAGTCGGTCCCAAGGGTTGGGCTGTTCGCCCATTAAAGCGGCACGCGAGCTGGGTTCAGAACGTCGTGAGACAGTTCGGTCCCTATCCGTCGCGGGCGTTGGAAATTTGAGAGGAGCTGTCCTTAGTACGAGAGGACCGGGATGGACTTACCGCTGGTGTACCAGTTGTTCTGCCAAGGGCATTGCTGGGTAGCTATGTAGGGAAGGGATAAACGCTGAAAGCATCTAAGTGTGAAGCCCACCTCAAGATGAGATTTCCCATTTCTTTAAGAAAGTAAGATCCCTGAGAGATGATCAGGTAGATAGGTCAGGAGTGGAAGTACAGTGATGTATGGAGCGGACTGATACTAATCGATCGAGGACTTAACCAATTGGTTAAAAGAAAAGAGCTCGGCAAAAACTTATATGACTTCAAATCCAGTTTTGAGTGAACAAAATTTACTCAATAAAAGATAACACCACAGTGTGGTGGCGATAGCGAGAAGGATACACCTGTAACCATGCCGAACACAGAAGTTAAGCTTCTTAGCGCCGATTGTAGTGAGGGGTTGCCCCTTGTGAGAGTAGGACGTCGCCACGC
>NZ_JAKZIW010000086.1:0-3328 GCF_031143325.1 Enterococcus sp. FR204
TTTTATCTATTAAAACTAAATATAAAGATATATTTACAGTATCATTATAATGTATTCAATTTAAAATAAGAGACTTTGGTAATAATGAAAGAGGAATAAAACTTTTCTTTGGCAAAACAAACTCCTTGCTATGAGACGCGTTTCATACACTATACTCAAAGTATCAAAAGGAGGGCTTGCAATGAATACTTATGTAGAGATAACAGATGGCACAACGAACAATTATTTTTATGCGTTTGTCGAGTTCAAGGGATCCGTATTAACGTTGTACAGTTTTCAAGGGTTGAATAGGAATTATGATTACAAAGTGACACTTTTACCGACGGGCTATCAGAAAGAAAAAGAGCGAAGGTATCTTGAAGAATTTGCAGCTAAAGCTTTCGATGGATTGATCATTACGTCTCGTGCCAATACACTAGATGATTTATTGGCATATCAAAAATATGGACCTCTAGTTTTTTGTGAAGAAATCAAGGGAAAACAGGCAAGTTGTGTCTTTATTGATCGAGAACAATCAATTACAGAAGGCCTTACTTATTTGAAGCAGCAAGGTATAAAGCAATTGGGCATCACGTTGGGGCGAAGTGGCAGGCTAAGTTATAACTCAAAAATCACTTTGCAGCTATGTCATCAACTTTTTCCATCTTTTGATGAATCACTTGTTTTTTGGGATTGTATAGATGCAGAGAAAGGAAAACAAGCAGGCTTCTTTTTTAAAGAGCTTGGAGTTGATGGTGTCTTTACAAATTCGGATATGGTTGCAGCAGGCATCTTGCAAAGCTATCTGCAAGATAAGACACCAGTGGTGATTGGACGCGATAATTTGCTGATCAGCGAGCTTCTTGGTTTCCCAACCATCGACCACCATCTGGAAGCTTGCGGAGAAATGGCATTTCAATTGTTTCTTACAGAAAAAAAGGATAAAGTGAAAATACCTTATACGTTTATTCAACGATGAATATATTTAAAGTAGGATGAAAAAACTTGTGAAAGAATGGAGCAGACACCAAAATATAGTAAAAGAAATACCAATGAATGAAATCGAAACTTTGACAAAAGATATATATTGGGGCGGGCAGCGGATCAGTTTTTCGCATGAAGGAAAAATGTATCAGTTTTTTGAATGCGGTCCAGCTGTGGTAGACTATTTACAAGAAAATCTTTTTGTATAGGTGGCGAAGCAGCAGTGGCAAACATTCGAGATATCGCAAAGCTCACAGGTTATTCAGTTTCTACTATTTCACGTGTAATCAATGGACATCCATATGTAGATGAGGAAAAAAGGAAAGAAATACTTGCGGTCATGAAAGAAGTCGATTATATCCCTAATGCAAATGCCAGACAGTTAAGTTATGGAAAAACGAAAAGCATTGGAGTGATTCTGCCTTATACCAATCATCCGTATTTTGATCAGTTGATCAGTGGGATCATTGAAGCAGCGTTTGAGGTTGTTAGCATAAAAATCTAACTTGGGTGTCTGCTGTTTTATTATTAGGTCATTTTACGTGTACTTTTTTGTTGGATCATGTAAAAGATTACGCCTTTTTTTGGATAATTTCATTTAAAGCTTTTGCTGCACCATGACCCTTCGCTCGTCATAATATGCAGTGAACCGTTCATCGGCTTCGTACATCATTCCTAGTCCTTTATGCGCTTTTGGCTGATATTCAGGCCAGCTGTAAGATAACCACTTCTTATGAGCTTGGAAGATACGGTCTGCTAAGCTTTCATCTTCTGGTTCTTTTAAGTAAAGAGTGAGATCAAATAACATCTGCTTTTCAACAGTTTGCATTTCTTCATACGTTTCTTTATCCATATTCATCCATTTTTCATTGGATGCTGTAACCTTTTTTTTCCCGTATTTTTGTCGAATCTCTTGTCCATAGGATTCTTCATTTTCTTTCAACTTTTGTTGTTTAAACCCTTCAAATTTTTCTTTGTCACTCATTTTTCTTCCTCCTTCGTACATATCAAGTGTCTGTTGGACAGTTGTCAAGAGGGTATCGATTTGTGCCCGTTTTTCCAGCAACATTTGCTGATGCTTGATTAAAGCTTTCTGGTGGTCAAAAGATGGATTGTCTAAGACCTCTTGGATATCCTCCAACTTGAATGCCATTGTTCGATAAAATAAGATGTGTTGCAGACGATCGACTTCTTTTTTGCCATAAATCCGATAACCTGAAGAATTGATCCTAGCTGGTTTTAGCAGTCCAATCTCATCATAAAAGCGCAAGGTTCTCGGACTGACTCCTGATATCTCTGACATTTTCTTTATTGTGTACTCCATTATTTTTCCTCCTGACAAATGTAAGCATAATCCTTTACGTAACGAGAAGGTCAAGAAAAAATTGTATTTTTTTCTCATGAAATTATGTTATACTATTAAGTGATAAAAGGTAAATCCTTTTGTCTTTAAAGGTTCAATTGTAACCGATTCCTTAATGCTAGGAAAGATGGTAACATAACTTAGATTGGATCTAAATCGACTATATAGAAAAGAGGAATGAGATGAAGCTAATCGAAACACCTGTGAATAGTAATTTAAATATTAAGACATTTTATCCTAAAGTAGTGGAATTCTTTTTTGGGAATACAGCTATTAATTATTACAAATTATTTTCGTTAGATCGAACACAACTGCTATTGGTAGACACATATGATAAAAAGCAAGTCGTGATGATCAATACGAAGAAAAAAATCACAAGGCAAGAAATCGACTATGCGATTCATCACGTTTTAAAAATGACACGAGAAGATGTCAAAGTCCATGTAGGAGTGAAACAGGAGCTAGAACGTGCCGGAATACAATTCAAACGTCCAAATAAAGATATTGTAGTGATAGAACAAAAAAATACGAAGATTTCTATTTAATAACGACTAATAATCATCTTTATGGTAACCTGCTCCATATCTAACGTATACAATAAAAAACAAGGCGAGACTGATTGATGTCTCGCCATTTTTGTTTCCATTCTATTGACAGCTGCTTTCTTACTTTTGTTTTTTTTAAAAAACGTGTGATATTTTTTCCGCGAGTTTTTTCAACGCAAGGTATATCTTGTCATAATTCGCCTTTCCAAAAAAATTCAATACATAATAAGTTATATCCGTTTCTTTGGGGATAAGAAGCAAAAAAGGAAAGATGTATTATTTGCTTCAAAAACTTTTGCCATTGATTATGTTGTAGAGACATTTGGTTATATTCGTTCAATCATCGGTATCTTAACGGCTACGATTGTAGTAGGAAAAGCTACTTATTTTATCGGCTCTATACTTTTTGATGTTGGTGGATGACACCAGCATCTTTTTTATTTTCCAAAACATATAA
>NZ_JAKZIW010000087.1:0-2998 GCF_031143325.1 Enterococcus sp. FR204
TACAATTCGCGTTGCTATTAAATAGTCATTATTAGCAAGTCTGATATTAAATAAACCTGCTATACCATGGCACACAGATAACACATATCCATTTGATTCATAAATATCACTAGCTATTTTTTGTAATGCACTATTCTCGGGAAAATCCCACATGACACCATGCCCACCAGTAAAGTAAATAGCAGTATAATCTTTGCTCTTTACGTTTGCAGGAGACAACGTATTCCTCAAACCTTTTTCAATAAAAGCTTTATTAGAATAAAGGTCTATTACATCAGAATCTAGATTTCTCATACTTCGAGGGTCAATCGGTACATAACCACCTAACGGACTGACAAAATCAGCTTCAAATTGATATTTATAGATTTCTGCTAAAAATTCTACTGTTTCTCCTAGCCAAAGCCCAGTAGCTTTATTTGTTCCTTTGTATTGATTGACATTTGTTTCAACTATCAGAATTTTCTTCACTGTTTTTTAGCTCCTCTATTTCATCTATTACGTCAGACAAAAAATCTCTTAGTTTATATATATTTTTATTTTCGTGTTTTAAATAGTAAAAATTTTTAGTTCCTTCTTCTCTGACCTCTAATAAATCGGCGTCTTTTAAAATTTTCAAGTGGTGCGATACTGCTGGTCTTGATAAACCTGTATCGTCAGTTAGTTCTCCTACTTGCAAACCATGACAGCTTTTTTCATTTAATAATCTAATCAAAATCAATTGTCTTTTTCTGTCACCTAAAGCTGCTAAAAAATCACTTAATGATTCTAGTTCTGTTTTTAAGCGATCGTGTCCATTCATTGTGATCCACCTCTTTTGTTTATTAGTTTAAATCATTAAACCATTTTTAATAAAATATGTAAATTCCTTTGCTCAAAAAAGTAGCTTCTTTACGATTCGACAATTTCAAATAAAGCAGGTAAAAACTGGCTGTCAGAAAATAGCCAAACTAAAGCAAAAAATAATGTTAAAATTAATTAATGAACGAAAAAAATCCCTCACCTAATATTACGGTGAGGAATTTTTTCTACCGACATAAACAAAAAAACCACCTCATATGAGGCGGTTAACGTTCAACATTATTTTACGATATTTACTGCTTGAGGACCCCGTTGTCCTTCTTCAATATCATAAGTAACTGCTTGGCCTTCATCTAAAGACTTAAAGCCTTCTCCTTGGATTGCTGAGAAATGAGCGAATACGTCATTTCCATCTTCACCAGTGATGAAACCAAAACCTTTATCTGAGTTAAACCATTTTACTGTACCGTTATTCATATATATTTCCTCCTGATACGTATATAATACGTGTTTTATTGCAATTAATATTACTTGGTAAAAGGAGTTTTTATAGTGTGAATATATCGCTCAGATTACGTTTCAAATTAGATTACTTATTTACTATAACACGGATGTAATGCTAATACAAGGATAATCACTCGATATACGGTTTAAATATAAATAAAAAAGATGTGAAATTTCAGAAAATCACAATAATTGATTAACCAACGAGAAAGACCTTCAATGAATGATCTCTCTATCAATTAATCGAGTAATATCTAGTTTCTTTTTGTTCTTCGTTAACTACTTCCGTTTTTAAACAAAATGTTTGCAGTGTGATTATATTAGCAATACAATTTTTCGCAACTTTATATGTTTCTTCTGCAGAAGCTCCGTATTCTTTTTTTAATTTTGCTTTCGCTGCAGTTAGTTCGTGTTTTCTTAATTTTGTTAATTTGAGGTATCTGTGATTCATTCGAAACTATTCTTCTTATTATTTGGTTATTAGTTGGCTATTAGTTGATAAAATGCTATTATCCTAATTGATATAAGACTATATGGGAGATGATGCTGTGGTCACATTTAGTATGCTTTTATTTTGGATTCCAGTCTGTATTGGTGTCATCTCTTTCTTTTACTTCACTAAACGTTCTAGAAAAGCGATTATATTAGTGCTTTCTTTTTTACCATCTGCGTTTTTTATAATAAAAATAATAAAACATACATTTTATCAATCGCTTTCAGCATTAAATTTTTACGTAGTAGGGTTGTTTTTATCTCTTATTCTTTTTATCGTTGTTTTGCGATATCTTTATAAGAATTATTAATTTTTCTGCTTTTATAACTATAAATTTTCTCACTTGTTGTTTTTGTCTTTATACTAGTACTATCACTTGACATCCAACTGTTTCTCCTTAATTCTTGTTTCTGTCGACTTATTATTAAGGTATTGACTATAAAATAAATAAGAGATACTCTTATCTAAAAGTGATAGGAGGAAGAAAAATGACGCTTATCAACAAACTTAATGCTAATATATTTTTATACACCGGAATGATTCTTGTTATACTTAATGCTATTTTTTTAGATTTCAATTTTTTCATAAATATTTTAGGTCTTGCTCTTGTCTCATTTTCTAGTAATATCACAAAAATAATTGGAAATTTTCTAAAAGACAATCACTAGTTGATTGTCTTTTTTTCTGAATGTCTATGTAACTAAAAAATATGAAAAGAATCTGTTTATCTTTTCCCCTAACGGTAGTCGCTAGACTTTAAGTGCCTTATTTTCTCTTTTTTTACTCATTTAAATAAAATTCTGATTTATCTTGTTGTGGATCAATTCATAATACGCCTTACTAGAAACCGCTGTGCTTATCTTAGCTTTATTATTTTACAAATCTTACACGATCAAACTGCAAAAACGACCATTTATTGTAATCTGTGTTTGATTTGTTTTATCAAATTTTTCATTTGACTAATTAGCTGCCTCTTCATTCTTCTCCTGCATAATGACCTCAATCTTCTCTTCAGCAAAAAAGGGCTAAAAACAGAATTATCATGTATAATTAAATTAAAATTAAAATAATTAGAGAAGGTGAAGTTATGGATGAATTTCAAATGATAAAAAGCACTATTGCATCTATAAAAGAATATGTATCAATGAGAAGTAGCTTTCCTAATGAAAGTGATAGAAACAACGTTATAAGGAATTTTAATAT
>NZ_JAKZIW010000088.1:0-2717 GCF_031143325.1 Enterococcus sp. FR204
AGGAGTTGCAAGATAGTTTAAAGCAATAACAGCGCCTAAAGATAATCCACATAAAATAAAAGGTTCCTTTATCTGATTCAATTGTACTTCGATGTATTTGGTTAAGTCGTCTAAAGTAGCAGTGTCTGTGCTGTTTAAATGATTGAACAATGAAAGACTTTTGCAAGAATAACTATTGGGTAGATAAGAGATTACATCTTTCCATGATTGTTCGTCTTGGCCTAGACCATGCAAAAAAACAATTTTCATATTGCTCTCCTTTTTATAGTTATCATATAGACTTTCTTTGTACTA
Source organism: Enterococcus sp. FR204 (assembly GCF_031143325.1). NCBI lineage: Bacteria > Bacillati > Bacillota > Bacilli > Lactobacillales > Enterococcaceae > Enterococcus > Enterococcus sp. FR204. Next base: position 295 of record NZ_JAKZIW010000088.1, read on the forward strand.
TTAAAATATAAACATTCATTTCTTATGTCATAAAATAAAAAAACAGCGCAGACACATTGTTAAACCAATATGCTACACTGTTTAAGGAAGCCACTTGCCGGGCTTGAACCGGCGACCTCTTCCTTACCATGGAAGCGCTCTACCAGCTGAGCTAAAGCGGCATTATCATTAATACAAATAATAGGATAACGAATATTAATGTATTTGTCAACAGAATTTTTTCGAAAAAATGTGTTTCTCTAATAGGAAAACAGATTTTAGAAAAAATAAAAATAACAAAAAATGCGAACGGTTTCTTTGATAATATAATAAAAAAATTCAAAAAAAGTATTGCGTTATTTAGAAGAAATTGATATTATATTCATGTACTTGATTCCGGCATAGCTCAGTTGGTAGTAGCGCATGACTGTTAATCATGATGTCGTAGGTTCGAGTCCTACTGCCGGAGTAAATAAAAGCTTACACAGCTAAAAAAAGAAATCCATTCACTTGGATTTCTTTTTTTTACGATAAATAAAGTCTTCCATTTTTATACTGTATATCGCTTTCCTTGGAAGAGAGTAAAGTCTTCTACGCACAATTCAATTAACCATATTTCCCGTCATCGCTAAATACGAAATAAATGAGCATCCCTACACCAATCAAGGCGCAAGCTACCCCAAGGAAAGGGACAATATTTCCAAAATGTTCTGTATTCATAAGTATGCTACCACCTACAAACAAAAAGCCGCCAGCCATCAGATTTTTCATTTTATTTATCCTCCTTTCTTGCATTATAGTATTTTATTCATTCAGCATTCTTGAACGTTATTTTGTAGAATTATGTTCTTCTAATCCTTTTCTTTATTATACAGTCCATTATCATGATCTCATAGAAATATCCCCATTTTTATCTGAAAATTATCGATACCGTATGAAGTTTTCCTTCATGAAATTGTAAGTATATTCTCATTCAAGTGAAATTTTCATCATAGAAGAGATTGTATTTCTAAATTCTTAAGAGTAAAATACGAAGTATAACTTGGATTTGGAAGGATGATTGGATGAAAGCTATTACGCCTGATATGACAACAAAATTTAACAAACAGTTTCAAGCAAATATCAAACAGCAGGCATTGCAGCGGGCAGTTGTGAAGAACGGAATTACCGCTTCTGCTGAAAATGTTTCAGCACATGTGGAGAATACACCGGTATTTTCTATAGATTTGGCTACGGGGAAAGTGGCTAATCAAATGCAATCGGGGCGTTGCTGGATGTTTGCTGCACTGAACACATTCCGTCATAAGATGCTGAATCAATTCCATTTAAAAGAGTTTGAATTATCACAAAATTACACTTTTTTCTGGGATAAATATGAAAAGGCAAATTATTTCTATGAAAACATCATTGCAACAGGAAAAGAGGCAATCGATAGCCGGAAAGTAGCTTTCTTACTCGCTACTCCTCAACAAGATGGTGGCCAATGGGATATGATCGTTTCATTATTCCAAAAATATGGCGTTGTGCCTAAATCGGTGATGCCGGAAAGTGCGAATAGTTCAAATTCTCGAGATTTGAATAACTACTTGAACAAATTACTGCGTAAAGATGCAGTAGTGTTACGGAAAATGGTTGCTCAAGGAGAAACATTAGACGCTATTGAAGAAAAGAAAGAAGAAATGCTAGAAAGCATTTATAACTTCTTATCTATCTCATTAGGAACACCTCCAAAAGAATTCGATTTTGAGTACCGCGATGAAGAAAAGAACTATCATCTTGACCGAGGACTGACACCACAAATTTTTTATGATAAATACATCGGTGTAAAATTAGATGATTATGTTAGCGTGATTAATGCACCAACAAAAGACAAACCATTCAATCGTTCTTATACAGTAGAGATGCTAGGAAATGTCGTTGGCGGGAAAGAAGTCAAATATCTGAATGTTGATATGGAAACTTTCAAAAAATTAGCGATTGCTCAGCTTGAAGAAGGAGAATCTGTTTGGTTTGGTTGTGATGTAGGTCAATCTTCTACTAGAACTAGTGGCATCATGGCCTTAGATGCTTATTCAATGGATGATCTATTTGATACGGATTTTACAATGACTAAAGCTGAACGTTTAGATTTTGGAGAAAGTCTGATGACCCATGCGATGGTATTGACCGGTGTTGACTTAGTAGACGGGCAATCAACAAAATGGAAAGTCGAAAATAGCTGGGGCGAAAAAGTTGGAAAGAATGGCTTCTTCGTTATGAGTGATGCCTGGATGGACGAATATACGTACCAAATCGTTGTAAGAAAAGATTTATTGACGAAAGAGCAATTAAATGCGTTCAATGAAGAACCAATTGTTCTATCTCCGTGGGATCCAATGGGTGCTTTAGCATAGACGAGTATTTCAATGAAGAGTATGTAGTAAAGATAAAAAGAGCTGGCTTAA
>NZ_JAKZIW010000089.1:0-2464 GCF_031143325.1 Enterococcus sp. FR204
TTTGCGATCCAAAATCAGTTGGGTAAGGGAAAAGAGATTCTCTTTTGTTCGAAGAGAGGTGGCAGGTAATTTCTTTATTTCCTTCAAAGCCTTTTCTGTGTAAGAGGCCGCTAACTTCCTAGCTTCTTCCACGCCTCCTGTATGTTCAACGATTTTGCGTACGGCGTTGACATCTTCTTCTGTCATTGCCGCTTTCTTCTCTAAATAAGGTAGTAGCTTTGGTTTGTTTTTTTGCAAAGAGTAGATCAACGGTAAAGAATAGACCCCTTGACGCATGTCTTCTAGTACAGGTTTGCCGATTTCCTGGCTCTCTTTTGTATAATCTAAAATATCATCGATAATCTGAAAGGCCATCCCGATAGAAAGTCCGATATCTCCTGCTTTTTTTGCGAAGCGCTCGCTTGTTCCACTTTCAAAAGCGCCAACAGAACAACTTAATTGGAACAGTTCAGCTGTCTTACCTGAAATATTTTCCAAATATTCTTTTACAGAAAGTTCATAATTATAGCGATCATCCATCTGCCCTAATTCGCCATTCAATACTTTTTCCATACTGCGAGAATTCAATTGGAGACTTTTCAAGGAAGTGGAGTAATCAGACAATAGTTTAAAACAGCAGACAAATAAATAGTCTCCTGCATAGACAGAAACGACATTACCAAACTGACTACGGATATTAGGCTGACCACGTCGCAGATCCGCTTCATCAACGATATCATCATGGATCAGTGTGGCCGTATGGAGCATTTCGATAGAAGCTGCCAAAGCGATGGCTTTGTCTCGATCTTGCTCTGGTCCAAATTGTGAGAACAATAGCTGATAGGCAGGACGCAACAGCTTTCCGCCGGCATGGATCGTTTCTTTGATTGCTTGTTCGACAGGTTTGTTTTTCAGGCGGACAGTTTCTTCCATCCGTTTTAGTGTTTCTGTCAATTCTTTACTTAAAGCAGGATAGTTTTCCCACATTGGATGTAGCTTCATAAAAAAACTCCTTGTGTGACGATTATTTTTTGGTAAACATTGGGCTCCATTTTTGTTTGGTTCCCTGCTCATAATCTTTTTGGAATCGTTGAAGTGTCTGCACATGTCGTAAAAGATAATTCGCTGCGATCCCGATTGCAATCCCTGATAAAATCCCTAAAACTGAAAGGACTGGCAAGTACAACATGACTGTCCATGATTGTGCAATGAAAGAAGCCATCAAAAGCTGTCCGACATTATGCATGAAACCGCCGGCCGCACTAATTCCGATGATACTGACACGTTTTGGTCCTAATTGCTTGACCAATAACATTCCAAAATAACTAAGCAAAGCACCACTCATACTATAAAGGAATGTGGAAATCGTTCCGCCTAGCAAAGTAGCCAGGAATAGTCGTAGCCAAAGTAGTAAGAAGCTGTCTCGTTTTTTCATGGTAAAAATGGCAACAATCGTGATTAGATTGGCTAAGCCTAGTTTTGCACCAGGCGCAAAAGAAAAAGGATAAGGGATCATATTTTCCAATAAACCAATGATCACTCCTTGTGCAACAAGTAGCGAAATATAAATCATTTTTTGTAATTTACTCATGGTGTGTGAAGGTCTAATAAATCAGACTGTCTTCGTCACCCCCATCTGTTGATCGGACCTCGATCACTAATTTATGTGGTAAACAAACAATGGTTTCGCCATTTTTCGTTGCCCAGCCTCGACGTACGCAGATCTGGTCATCGCAATCTGCTTCTTTTATCCGTACTCGATCGCCATCTATCTCGATCAAGTTATAATCTCCGTGTTCATCTTTGTAAGTATATGTGTAGCTCTCTTCTCCAGCCATCAAAGGGAATGTTTTGATTTCTGTGCCATCCACACGCAGTACCGCTTCTTTTTCTGCTGTTGCGGTGTTTTGCTGAAGACCAAAAATCATGACTGGTAAAAAAGAAAGAACAGTCAAAAGCAAAATAATAAAAACATCCCAAGGTTTGAGCAGACTTTTTTCAGCAAATTCTTTAAGGCTCATTTTTGTTCTCCTTTTTCCAGATTAACTCACCCAATTTTAGCATAAAAACAAGAGGTTGTGACACCTGTGTCTTGCTTTGAGTAATAAGAACGAAGAATAGAAAACAGCTTTCCATGTTTTCTAATTCTTTGGGCTTATTACCGAGAAGCAGCAGGTGGAACACCGTTTATAACAAGAGGTTGTGACAGAAGTGGGCAACTTCAAGAAATAAGAAGGAATTTACGAAAATTACTTTTCAAGTTTTTGCATAAATTTGGCTTAATACCGAGAAACTGGCTTTTGAACACCGTTTATCGAGAGGTTGTGAAAAAGTCGCTTAGTTTCGAGTATTAAGAAAAATTTTGTGAAAGTGGCTTTCCACATTTTTGCATAAATTTGGCTTAATACCGAGAAACTGGCTTTTGAACACCGTTTATCAGGAGGTTGTAAAATCAGCGTTTTGTCCTGAGTATTAGAGAAACAAA
>NZ_JAKZIW010000009.1:0-65328 GCF_031143325.1 Enterococcus sp. FR204
CAAAAATACCTGCCACAAGAGACAATTTCTCTTGTGGCAGGTATTTTTTTGTATGAAAAAGTAAATAAATTTAAGAGGCTATGAAAGAGCCACCTTGTATCAAGGAATAAGAACAAACAAAAATGGCTTCTCATGTTTTTCATTTGTTTTCTCTCATATTCAGGACAAGGTGCTGATTTCATAACCTCTTATTTATTCTTCATCTGGTGTCATTACCATTGGCAAAATCATTGGATGTCTTTCTGTACGTTCGAATAAGAAAGGCTGAAGCGCGCCAGTCATCGCTTCTTTCAATTTATATTCTGAACAGTCAGGTCCATTCAAACATTCTCTTAAAGCGTGGAATAAGATTCGCTGAGCTTCATTGATCATTTCTCCTGATTCTCGCATGTAGACAAATCCACGAGAGAGAATATCTGGACCAGCCAAGATTTCTTTTTTCTTGATATCCACTGTCGCGACAGCTAATACAAGACCTTCTTCTGAAAGCAGGTGACGGTCACGTAAAACGACATTACCAATATCACCGATCCCGCTACCATCGATATACACATCTCCAGCCACAAAATGCCCAGCAGGACGCGCAGAATCGCTAGTTAACGCTAAAACATCGCCATTTTCCATGATGAAGCAGTTTTCTGCAGGAACACCTACATCTTGTGCTAGAGAAGCATGTACTTTCAACATGCGGAATTCTCCGTGGACAGGAATAAAATATTTTGGCTTCATCAAACGAAGCATTAATTTTTGTTCTTCTTGTCCACCGTGACCGGAAGTATGGATGTTATTGATTTTTCCGTGAATCACTTCTGCACCAGCTTCAGACAGCAAATTGATCAAATGATTGACACTTGTTGTATTACCAGGAATAGGTGAACTTGAAAAGATCACTGTATCGTCTGGCTGGATTTGGATTTGACGGTGAGTACCATTCGCGATGCGGCTCAACGCGGCCATCGCTTCTCCTTGAGAACCTGTACATAGGATCATCGTTTCATTGGCAGGCAAGCGATTGATTTCGTGTGCATCTACAAATGTGCCGTCTGGAACTTTGATATATCCTAAACGTTGACCGTTGACGATGGCATTTTCCATGCTTCGTCCGAAAACAGCGATTTTACGACCAGTTGCCACAGCGGCATCTGCTGCTTGCTGCAAACGGAAGATGTTAGAAGCAAAGCTGGCAAAAATGATACGTCCTTCGATTTTTGAAAAGATCTTCAAAATAGAATGCCCAATCGTTTTTTCTGATTTAGTAAATGTTGGAATCTCAGCATTTGTACTATCAGATAAAAGGCACAAGACTCCTTCTTCCCCGATACGAGCCATTTTATGCAAGTTTGCTGGTTCGCCAACAGGAGTGAAATCGAATTTGAAGTCTCCAGTCGCTACGATATTTCCAGAAGGTGTTTTCACCACGATCCCTAATGCATCTGGGATACTATGGGTCGTTCTGAAAAAGCTGACAGAAGTCTTTCTAAAACGGATGATCGTATCTTCATTGATCTCATGGAGCTCTGCATCTCGAAGCAAGCCATGCTCATCTAATTTGTTTGTGATCAACGCTAATGCGAGAGGACCAGCATAGATAGGAATATTTGCTTGTTTCAGCAAGTAGGGTATTCCGCCGATGTGGTCTTCGTGCCCGTGAGTAATCACCAAGGCTTTTATTTTGTGTAAGTTTTGTATGATGTAGCTGTAGTCGGGAATGACATAGTCAATTCCAAGTAAATCGTCTTCCGGGAATTTGATCCCGGCATCAATCAAAATGATTTCATCTTGGAATTGTACCCCATACGTATTTTTCCCGATTTCACCTAATCCACCAATAGCAAAGACGCCTGTCTCGTTATTTTTGATGGAAAGTTTCATATTAAAACTCCACTAATGAGAAATCAGCATTTTCTTTTTCGTACTCTAGATGACTTCCTTCTAGAAGTTGAACGAATTCAATATTGTATGGGGTATTTTCTTCCACACGTTGGCGAGCGTCTACATCGCTTTTTGCCTCAATGTAAAGAGATTTTGTTTCTTCCCGTTTAGGGTTGCGTACTTTTGTTTCTTGATAATAAACTTTATAGATCATTGTTTTGTCTCCTTTATCTGCGTAAAGCAGTGATTTAGCTAGTTGATTTTTTTAGACAACACAAAACGAGGGGACAAGCCACCTGGTTTTTCATATGCTTTGACTAGAATACTGGATTCGAGTCAAAGAGACAAGCCTCGTTTTTGCTTATCTGTTCGGATATTTTTTCAACCGTACCTTCTGTATAAAAAATATACAACAATTAATTGTTATTCTAGCATAAAACAGCAAATAAGTATAGAAATCAACTAGATTGAAAGAAAAAATCAATGTTTATCATCCCGCTATAATCATAATGACTTTTTTATGAGAGAAGTGTTCTATTAATAGGCTCGTTGTGCTATCATTTTTAGTAATGAAAATGTAACAAAAGATTAAAAGGAGATGAGAAAGTGAAACTAATGTGGCATTATACCATGCGTTATAAGAAATTCTTGTTTTTCAATTTCATATGCGTATTTGGTTTTATTTTGATTGAATTAGGACTTCCTACGATTTTAGCACGTATGATCGATGTAGGAATCCGCAATGATGATTTTGATTATGTGAAGCAACAAGGGATATTTATGATCGTTATTACTGTAATCGGTATTATTTTGAATATCTTGTTAGGTTATTTTGGTTCGAGGATTACGACTAATATCGTAGCAGATATTCGAGATGATTTGTTCGAAAAGATCCAAAGTTATTCGCATCAGGAATACGAAAATCTAGGCGTATCTTCATTGATCACTCGTACAACAAACGATGCTTATCAGATCATGTTGTTCCTGCAAAATATTTTACGTATCGGTTTTATGGCACCAATGATGTTCATTGTCAGTTTGTACATGGTCATGCGTACAAGTGTGACACTCAGTTTGTATGTAGTAGGTGCATTACCTTTACTATTATTGGCAGTCGTAGCGATTGCTAAGGTGTCTGAACCGTTATCTAAAAAGCAACAAAAAAACTTAGATAAAATCAACAGTATCTTGCGGGAAAATCTTTCAGGATTGCGTGTGATTCGTGCATTCGTCAATGAAAAGTTTGAAGAAAAACGTTTTGCTGTAGTCAATGAGAATTATGCTTCTAGTTCAAAAAGCTTATTCCGTTTGATGGCTGTTGCACAACCGGGTTTTTATTTCTTATTTAATATCGTAATGGTATTGATCATCTGGAGCGGGGCAGTGCAAATCGATGCAGGCGAGCTTCGTGTAGGAGATTTGATTGCGTTTATCGAGTATATATTCCATGCCTTGTTCTCATTCATGTTATTTGCCAGTGTGTTCATGATGTATCCAAGAGCAGCTGTTTCAGCTGGACGTATCCAAGAAGCCCTAGATGCCAAACCTTCGATTGTAGAAGATCCAAAGGGTATATCTGATACAAAAACTAAAGGGTATATCGAATTTCAAAATGTAACATTTGCTTATCCAGGCCATTCGCAAGAACCAGTGATTCGAAATGTCAGTTTTACAGCCTCTCCAGGAGAAACCGTTGCTTTTATTGGAAGTACCGGTAGCGGAAAATCTACGTTGATCCAATTGATTCCTCGCTTTTATGATGTGAGTGAAGGAAAGATCTTGATCGATGGAGTAGACGTGAGAGATTATCGGCTAAGCAAGTTGCGAGATAAGATTGGGTTTATTCCGCAAAAAGCGTTGCTATTTACTGGAACGATTGCAGATAATTTGCGATACGGGAAAGAAGATGCTACGCAAGAAGAAATGGAACGTGCAGCTGAGATTGCTCAAGCTTCAGAATTCATTTCTCGAAAACCAGATGGATTTAATGAACATTTATCAGAAGGTGGTTCCAATTTTTCAGGTGGACAAAAACAACGATTGGCAATAGCCAGAGCCATCATACGCCGTCCGGAAATCTATATTTTTGATGACAGCTTTTCTGCATTAGATTATCAAACGGATGCGAAGTTACGTGCTCGTCTGAAAAAAGAAACGACAGAATCTACTGTATTGATCGTAGCACAACGTGTGGGAACGATCATGCATGCAGATAAGATCATCGTATTAAATGAAGGAGAAGTCGTCGGTATGGGGACGCATCGGGAGTTGTTGGAAAAATGCCCTATTTATTATGATATTGCCGCTTCTCAATTATCAAAGGAGGAATTAGCATGAAAAAAACCTTTTCTTCCTTAAAACGTTTAGCTCGATATATCAGACCGTATCGTGGGACTTTTCTTTTAGTAATCCTATTTACAGTTCTGACAGTGGCTTTCAACGTGGCTTTGCCATATGTTACAGGACTTCCTACTACAGAAATCAGCCGTAATATTGCCAATGGCGAATCAATCAATTTTTCTTATATATTCAAATGTCTCATTTGGATCACAGTTGTTGGAATAGGGTATTGTATTTCGCAATTACTTTCTGGTGTTTTGATGACAAATGTCGTTCAAAGTGCCATGCATGATTTGAGAAGAGACATAGAAGAAAAAATCAATCGTCTTCCGGTTTCATATTTCGATAAAAACCAGCAAGGAAATATTTTGTCTCGTGTGACGAATGATGTAGATGCAGTCAGCGGTGCTTTACAACAAGCTTCTATTGGTATCGTAAATGCGATATTGGGAATTACGTTGGCTGCAGCAATGATGTTTTATATCCAGCCGATGATGGCGTTGATCTCTATGATCATGATTCCAACATCGATCTGGATCTCAAAACGAGTGATCAATGCTTCGCAGAAATATTTTCAAAGCATGCAGAATTCTCTTGGTGAGCTAAACGGCTACGTCCAAGAAAATATGACAGGTTTTAGTGTATTGAAAGTATATGGACGCGAAAAAGAAACATTGGAAGGATTCAAAAAAGTTAATCACAGCTTGAAATACTTTGGGTTTCGTGCAGCATTCATTTCTGGCTTGATGATGCCTCTAGTTCAATTAACTGCCTATGCTACTTATATTGGTATGGCTGTTCTAGGAAGCTTTTATGTTATTACTGGGGCGATCGTTGTCGGTCAACTACAAGCATTCATCCAATATATTTGGCAAATCAGTCAGCCAATGGGGAACGTGACACAATTGTCTTCAGTTTTGCAAAGTGCATCAGCGGCAACGAAACGTGTATTCGAGATTTTAGATGAGCCAGAAGAAAAAGAAAACAAAGTAGATGCTTCACTGCCAGAAACGATTTTAGGAGATGTGACATTCGATCATGTCGATTTTGCATATGATCCGAAGAAACCATTAATCCAAGATTTGAATTTTGAAGTGAAAGCTGGTCAAACCGTAGCTGTGGTCGGTCCGACCGGTGCCGGCAAGACGACATTGATCAATCTATTGATGCGTTTTTATGACGTAGACAAAGGAGCAATAAGGATTGATGGAATCGACACCAAATCAATGAGTCGCAGTGATGTGCGTTCGCTATTTGGTATGGTCTTGCAAGATGCATGGCTTTATCAAGGAACGATTGCAGATAATATCCGCTTCGGAAAGCTTGATGCAACAGATTATGAAGTAGTTGATGCTGCGAAAACAGCAAACGTAGATCATTTTATCCGAACAATGCCAGATGGATATGATATGGCCATCAATTCTGAGGGAGACAATGTGTCTTTAGGACAAAAACAGTTGCTGACGATTGCCCGAGCAGTGGTCTCCGATCCTAAAATCTTGATTTTAGATGAAGCAACAAGTTCAGTAGACACCCGTTTAGAAGCGTTGATTCAAAAAGCAATGGATCGCGTGATGGAGGGACGGACAAGTTTCGTCATCGCTCACCGTTTATCGACAATCCGTGATGCAGATCTGATTCTAGTGATGGATCAAGGTCAGATCATTGAAAAAGGAACGCATGAGAGTTTATTGGCACAAGGTGGATTTTATGAAAAACTGTATAACAGCCAATTTGCTGAGGAAGCAGAATAAGTCATATAAGAATAAAATAGTTTAAAACTTATTTTTTGTTCTCTATTCTTGATAATGGTAAAGTAAAGTTATCAAGAAAAGTGAGGACACGGAGATGGAACAGTTTTTAAATGAAAAAATTACTGAAGCCAAAAGAGAAGTTGATCGTTTAACGCACGTCTGTCAGACGAAGCCTTTTGATTCAGCTGATTTTTTTGAAAATGAGTTTCAAATCGAACGCTTGGCAGCACAAATAGAAGTGTACGAATTAATTTTAAAAAAAGTAATAGAAGAAAATATAGATGTACAATAAAAACAGGTAAAACGTCAGTTACCAGATACTGTAAATAGACATCTGGCCTGAGCAGGTTTTATCTGTTTTTTTTTCTTATGAAATAAATATATGCTATGATACCTTTATTCAATAGGATTAGTTTCTACAAAAAATGAAAGGAGAAAAATAAATATGGAACGGTTTATAGCATCAAATGCCACAGTGATTGGTGACGTGACATTGTCAGAAGATGTGACGATCTGGTATCAAGCTGTTTTACGCGGGGACAGTAATTGGATAAAAGTAGGACAAAGAACGAATATCCAAGATGGTACAATCATCCATGTCGATCATGATGCACCTGTAGATATTGCGGAGAATGTGACGGTAGGACATCAGTGCATGCTACATGGCTGTACAATCGAAAAAGGGGCGCTGATCGGGATGGGGACCACGATATTGAATCATGCGGTTATTGATGAGAATAGTTTGATTGGTGCTGGATCATTAGTAACAGAAGGAAAAGTTATTCCTCCTAATGTCTTGGCTTTTGGTCGCCCAGCTAAAGTGATCCGTCCTTTGACAAAAGAAGAAATACAAAAAAACAAAGAAAACATCCAGCATTATGTCGAGATAGGTCGGATGCATGCGCAAGGAAAATTCAAGGAGCAAAGATAGGCAGTAGCATCCATAAAATAAAAAAGGATGGTCAGTTTGAGTTGACCATCTTTTTTTATTTGGTTTAGATAAGAGAGCTTAAAAAAGCTTCCTTTGAAACAGATTAATTTAATGAAGAACTGTTTTCCATGACTTCATCGATCAATCCATATGCTTTTGCTTGTTCAGCTGTCATATAGTTGTCACGATCTGTATCTTTTTCAATCACTTCAAGCGGTTGTCCAGTGCGTTCAGCTAAAATTTTGTTTAAGCGTTCGCGTGTTTGCAAAATATGGCGTGCCGCAATTTCGATTTCAGTTGCTTGCCCTTGAGCGCCGCCAAGAGGTTGATGGATCATGATCTCAGCATTTGGTAAAGCAAATCGTTTACCTTTTGTACCAGCTGTCAGCAAGAAGCTTCCCATTGAAGCAGCCATACCCATAACAATTGTTTGGACATCTGCTTTGACAAAGTTCATTGTGTCGTAAATAGCCATACCTGCTGTAACTGAACCACCAGGAGAATTGATATAAAGATAGATATCTTTTTCAGAATCTTGAGCGTCTAAGAAAAGCAATTGGGCGATGATCGAATTAGCAAGATCATCTGTTACTTGGCCGCTTAACATGATGATACGGTCTTTCAATAAACGTGAGTAGATATCGTAAGCTCTTTCACCTCGTGAAGATTGTTCAATGACTGTAGGAATTAAATTCATAATAGAGTTCCTCCTTGATTTCGTTTAGAAATAGTGTACCATAATTTAGTTTCTAATACCTAAAATGTAGTATACATTTTTGGTCAAAAAAGGTCAAATAAAAAACTTAGGCAAATTAGTCGCATAAACCCGCTTTATGGTATGATAAGCAGAGAAACAAAACAAGGAGGAACAACAGATTGATAGTTGGTATTACTGGTCTTATCGGAGTGCTGACAGGTGCTGTAGTTGTCTATATCGGCATGATACTGCAAATGCGTCACTTGGAAAATAAAGAACAGCGTAGACGTGAATTGGAATTGAAAGTCAAAGAAATCGAGACGCTGAATCAATTAAATAAAAAGATCAACGAGATCTTGCAGAAACGGACAACGCTGATGGAAGAATATGTCAGCTTTGATGCATTTGATGATTGTTATATCACGATTGACGATTTTGCGTATCTCCAATCATTTTCAGCGCAAAATAGTTTTTATTTGCCAAATTATATTTTAGACGAGCTATTTAAGAATATCTCCCATCGAAAAGTGATTTTATCTCCAGATGAAACAATGAAGATTGGTGGATATGCTTATAAAGGCGGACGCGTGATTTTAGAGAATTTTACGGATAGTCTGACTGAAATGATCAATGAAAAAAAAGCTCAGTTGAAGACTATGACGCGCCAGCCGATTGGTTTCTTCTCGAAAGATGATGTTTGGAGCTGATATTTTGAAGCATTGCCGTTGCACATGAGAGCGTGGTAATGCTTTCTTTTTTTCTTAATGATACAATAGAACTGAACGGAGTGAAGAAAGATGTTACAAATCTATGCCCATCGCGGAAGCAGTGGCACCCACCCAGAAAATACGCTTCCTGCATTTGCAGAAGCTGTACGAGTAGGTGCAGATGGTATCGAACTAGATGTCCATCTAAGCAAAGATGGTTATTTGATCGTTATGCACGACGAAGAAGTGGACCGGACGACTAACGGTAAAGGGCTGATTCGAGAAAAAACATTGGAAGAACTCAAAAAATTGAATGCAGGAGGAAAATTCAGCAAAGAATTTCCAGCAGCTAAAGTTCCTGAATTGAGAGAAGTGTTAGGACTGCTTCTCCAAAAAAATTACCGAGGGATGCTAATGATTGAAATTAAAACTGATCAGTATGAATATCCCGGTATCGAAGAAAAATTAGCCGAAACATTAAAAAGTAGAGATTGGCCTTTTCAACATGCATATTGCAGCTTTCATTTGGATTCTTTGGAAAAAATCGCGTTACTGGAACCGGAGATACAGCTGGACTTATTGATGAGTACTTCTGATAAAAAGGTCCAACTAGCAGCAGAAACCCCTTATATAGAAGGAGTATATCCAAAAAATACTTGGTTGTTCGAACATCCAGTCCAGGCAGCTGATTTTCCAAAAGCAATTCGTGCATGGACGATTAACGATGAAGAAGAAATGGCCAAATGTCAAGAACTCAAAATAGATGGAATAATAACTGATTTTCCGGAGAAAGCTCTTCGGTGGAAACAATCAACGAAAAGTAGGTAAAATATGGAAAAAGTATTAGTGATCGTCGGTCCGACAGCAGTCGGTAAAACAGCGCTAAGTGTGGAACTCGCACAACTATTTGGAGGAGAGATCATCAGCGGTGATTCATTGCAAATCTATAAAAATCTGGATATCGGTACAGCAAAAATCAAAGAAGAAGAGATGAATAATGTTCCGCATCATTTGATTGATGTGATCGAACCTACTCAACGTTACTCAGCCGCTGATTTTCAGCATTCAGGTCGCCAATTGATTACCGAGATTGCGAACCGAGAGCATCTACCTATCATCGCTGGTGGCACGGGTCTGTATATCCAATCCCTTCTATACGATTACCAGTTAGGGGCGACAGAAGAAGCGAATCCTGAGATTAGAAAAAAATACGAAACGTTAGCTGAAACAATTGGTTCCCAAGCATTATGGAATCAGTTGAAAGAAAAAGACCCGGCAGCTGCTGAGAAAATCCACTGGAACAATCAACGCAAAGTGATAAGAGCTCTGGAAGTTTTAGAGACGACAGGACATAGTATCACGGCACCTAAAGAAGAGCCAAAGCAATTGTATGATTACCTCATGATTGGATTAGATACGAAGCGTAGTATTCTTTATGAACGAATCAATCAAAGAGTCGATTTGATGTTAGCAGAAGGTTTAGTAGCAGAAGCGCGTAAGGTGTATGAGCTTGGAGAAGTCCAGGCCAGTCAAGGTATTGGATATAAAGAATTTTTCCCTTATTTTGAAGGGAAAGAAACATTGGAAGAAGCAACAGAACAAGTCAAACTACATTCGAGAAGATACGCGAAACGTCAGTTGACGTGGTTTCGTAACCGTTTGGATGCACAGTGGTTTGATCTTATAAGTGAGCCAAATCAAAAAAGTCAGATTGAGCAAACAATCAAAAAATGGCTGGAGGCGGAATAAAATGGAAGAAAAAGTGATCATCGTAGGGGTAGAAACCGAAGCAAACCAGCGTTACTTTTCAGAGTCAATGGAAGAGCTAGTTCAGCTGACGAATACCGCATCAGGAGAAGTCGTATTCACAATTACACAAAAGAGACCACAAGTGGATCGGCAAACGATTATCGGTAAAGGGAAATTACAAGAATTAGTTCAACAAGCGGATGCGCATGAAGCGGATTTGATCATCTTTAATCATGAGCTAACTCCGAGACAGAGCCAACTGATTACCGATGCTGTTGGTCTTCCGGTAATTGATCGCGTGCAGCTGATCTTAGATATTTTTGCGATGCGTGCTCGTTCGAAAGAAGGGAAGCTGCAGGTTGAACTTGCTCAGTTAGAATACCTGCTGCCTCGTTTAGTAGGGCAAGGGAAAACATTATCTCGTCTTGGCGGTGGGATCGGAACAAGAGGGCCAGGTGAAACAAAGTTAGAAACAGACCGCCGACATATACGGAATAAAATTTTTGCTGTTAAGAAAGAATTGAAAGAAGTAGAAGCTCATCGAGAGCGCAATCGCCAAAAAAGAAAAAATAGCGAGATTTTTCAGATTGGACTTATTGGCTACACGAATGCCGGGAAGTCAACTATCTTGAATCTATTGACACAAGCGGATACTTATTCGAAAGATCAATTGTTTGCAACGTTAGATCCATTGACTAAGAGATGGCGTTTTGCTGAAGGATTTGAGATTACTGTAACGGATACCGTCGGGTTCATCCAAGACCTGCCTACGCAACTGATCGATGCTTTCCATTCTACATTAGAAGAAAGTCAAAATATGGATCTTTTGCTACATGTAGTCGATGCTAGTTCTCCAGATCGTATTTTACAGGAGCAGACTGTCTTAAAATTGATGGATGAACTGAATATGAAAGAAATGCCGATACTGACTGTTTACAATAAGGCAGACCAGATCGACCCAGCGATGTTCACGCCTACGATATTCCCAAATGTATTGATTTCTACTCAGACGAAAGAAGGTAAGATGGCGTTGATCGAAGCAATCAAACGTCAGCTGATGGAACTAATGACCCCTTATACACTTTCTGTGCCAAGCAACGAAGGACAGAAATTAAGCGAGTTGAGAAGACAAACAATGGTTTTGGACGAAGCGTACATGGAAGAAACAAACGAATATGAAGTTAAAGGGTTTGCAAAAACCAATTCAAAATGGTTAAGAAAAAACCAATAAAATTTTGTTTTTTTAACAATAAAAACACTAATAAAGGATAGTACAGTATAATAAAAAAATAAAAGGTATCTGGTACGAAAATCAACTAGATACCTTTTTTGTGTTCTTATTTTTTGTTATTTTATAAAAAAATAGAGATCTCATGTTAGAAAACCTAACATATGCAGTTGACAATATTTTTTTTAATTGGTACACTTTAGCCAACTTATAAAACGAAAGGGGACGTCTGATGGGAGAAAAGGAATTGCGCCGATCTATGTCCGTATTTCCAATTGGTACAGTTATGAAGCTGACTGATTTGTCTGCTCGGCAAATTCGCTATTATGAAGAACAAGATTTAGTTCATCCGGAACGAAGCGAAGGAAACCGACGTATGTATTCGCTGAATGATATTGATATGCTGCTTGAGATTAAAGACTATCTTTCAGATGGATTGAATATGGCTGGGATCAAACGTGTATACGAAATGGCACAGGCGAAAAAACAAGAAGCAAAAAACAAGAAGCCGTTGACAGATCATGACGTTCGACAAATTTTTCGTGATGAGATTTTGGCGCAAGGTGGGTTAAGCAAAACAGGTCATTATCAGTCGCAAGGATTGCAAAGACAATTCTTTGACTGAATAAATTAAAAAAGGAAGAGGGATACCATGGTAAAGAAACAGATAACAGGTGAAGAAATCAAACGAATCATTGAGGAAGAAAACGTACGATTTTTACGATTGATGTTCACAGACATCTTAGGTACGATCAAAAATGTAGAAGTTCCAGTGAGCCAGATCGACAAAGTATTAGAAAATAAAATGATGTTTGACGGTTCTTCGATTGAAGGATTTGTTCGAATTGAAGAAAGCGATATGTATTTGTATCCAGATCTCTCCACTTGGATGATCTTCCCGTGGGAAAGTGCTCATGGAAAAGTTGCTCGTTTAATTTGTGATATCTATAATCCGGATGGGACACCATTTGCCGGCGATCCTCGCGGGAATTTGAAACGAGCATTGAAAGATATGCGCGACCTTGGTTTTACCTCTTTCAATTTAGGACCTGAACCAGAATTCTTCTTATTTAAATTAGACGAAGACGGTGGGATCACAACGACCTTGAATGATAAAGGTGGTTATTTTGATTTTGCACCAACAGATTTAGGTGAAAATTGCCGCCGTGACATCGTGTTGGAATTAGAAAGTCTAGGCTTTGAAGTGGAAGCTTCACATCATGAAGTAGCGCCAGGACAGCATGAAATTGACTTTAAATATGCAGATGTGGTAGATGCTTGTGATAATATCCAAACCTTCAAGCTCGTTGTCAAAACGATTGCACGCAAGCATGGACTTCACGCGACTTTCATGCCGAAACCGTTATTTGGGATCAATGGTTCTGGTATGCATTGCAATATGTCTTTGTTCAATGATGAAGGAAATGTTTTCTATGATAAAGATGGTGAATTGGAACTAAGTGAAACAGCTTATCATTTCTTAGGTGGTTTGTTGAAACACGCTCGTGCCTACACAGCCGTTTGCAATCCAACAGTCAATTCTTATAAACGTCTCGTTCCAGGTTATGAAGCGCCTGTTTATGTCGCATGGAGCGGTCGTAATCGTTCGCCATTAGTACGTGTACCAGAATCTCGCGGTTTATCCACACGTTTGGAATTGCGGTCAGTTGATCCATCTGCAAACCCATACTTGGCAATGGCAGTATTGTTGCAAGCAGGACTAGACGGTATCCGTAATCAGATCACACCGCCAGCAGCTGTTGACCGTAACATTTATGTAATGGATGAGGAAGAAAGAGAAGCTGCACATATCCAGGACTTACCTTCAACTATCCATAATGCTATCAAAGAATTGCGTAAGGATAATGTAATGATTGACGCATTAGGACAACATATCTTCTCAAATTTTGTTGAAGCAAAACGTCTCGAATGGGCGGCATTCAGACAAACTGTTTCCGAGTGGGAAAGAGGACAATATCTAGAACTTTATTAAAACAGGAATACCGTGAATTAGAGGTTGTGAAATCAGCGTTTTGACCTGAGTATTAGAGAAACTAACGGAAAAATAGTTCCTCATATTTTGCCGTTTTTTGAGCTAATACCGAGGGTCAGCTGATTGAACACCGTTTATCAAGAGGTCGTAAGCCTGCCGTTTAACTCTGAGTCACAAGGAGCAATTTCAAAAACAGCTTCTCATGTTTGATGGATATTGTGACTTGTGACCGAGGAGTTGGCAGGAGAACACCGTTTATTTAGAAATAAGGAGGCACGACTTTTGTCGCATCTCCTTATTTTTTACTTATGTGATTCGTTACCTTCAATGAATCCCTACAAGGCACTTTTGTTGAAAAAAAGGTCATCTTTGAAAAAATTAGTGGAACTGTTTTGTTTTTGATATTATTTAATAGAAAAGATATGCCAAAAATCCGAGAACTGTGGACTACGTTTTTTACGTAAAGGAGGTAAATAAGGGTGAAAGAAAAAGATTGTTTCTACGATAAGCTATATAAACTGTTGCTGCAAGTAGGAAAAAGTAGTTCTTTGTTAGGTGGGATATTATCTATCATAATGTTTGTTTTATTTTTTTATCTATTGTTTCACTTAAAATTTTTCAGTAACGATTTTCTGATTTGCTTAGGTTTAACGTTAGCTATGTTTATATCAAGCTTATTATGTGGGTTAAATTTTTTTTGCACTCATAAAGGACTTAAGAAATAATTTCTCAAAGGATATCGAAAAAGAAAAAATTGTAAGCGGATAGTATTCATTTGAGTACTTGACTTTCCCTTAGTCAGCTTGTATTATACACCTTGGGCACCCTTTTAGAGGGTCAGAAGTTTACAGAAATTTCGGCTCCCTATTCTTATTGAAGAATAGGGAGCTTTGTTTATTTTCTGAGACTTTTCCTGCACATAAATTAAAAAGGAGTTTTTGAACTTATGACAAAATATATTTTTGTGACCGGCGGTGTCGTTTCATCAATCGGAAAAGGGATTGTTGCAGCTTCTTTAGGACGCTTATTGAAAAACCGCGGCTTAAAAGTAACTATCCAAAAATTTGATCCATACATCAACGTGGATCCGGGGACGATGAGCCCATATCAGCACGGAGAAGTATTCGTAACAGATGATGGTGCTGAAACAGATTTGGATCTGGGCCACTACGAACGTTTTATTGACATCAATTTGAACAAATACTCCAACGTGACGACAGGAAAAATCTATTCTGAAGTTTTGCGTAAAGAACGTAAGGGCGAATACTTGGGAGCAACTGTTCAAGTTATTCCTCATATTACAAATGAGATCAAAGAAAAAATTATGCGAGCAGCTAAAATGACTGATTCAGATGTGATCATTACAGAAGTAGGGGGAACAGTAGGGGATATAGAATCTTTGCCATTCCTTGAAGCACTTCGTCAAATGAAAGCAGATGTCGGTACAGATAATGTTATGTATATCCATACAACATTGATTCCTTACTTGAAAGCTGCTGGAGAAATGAAAACTAAACCAACGCAGCACAGTGTAAAAGAGCTACGTGGTTTAGGTATCCAACCGAATATTTTGGTGGTACGTACAGAGCAACCTGTTTCTCAAAGCGTGAAAAATAAATTGGCACAATTTTGTGATGTCGAACCAGAAGCAGTTATCGAGTCGCCAGATGTAGATACACTTTACTCCATCCCATTAGTTTTACAAGCACAAGGAATGGATCAAATTGTTTGCGACCATTTAAAACTAGATACACCAGAAGCAGACATGACAGAATGGAAAGAATTAGAAGAACGTGTCTTGAACTTGAAGAAAAAAGTACGGATTGCACTTGTCGGTAAATATGTCGAGTTACCAGATGCATATATCTCAGTAGTTGAAGCATTGAAACATTCTGGTTTCGCCTATAATTCAGACATCGAGATCGATTGGATCAAAGCACAAGAATTAACGAGAGAAAATGTAGAAGAACGTTTGAAAGACGCAGATGGAATCTTGGTTCCTGGTGGATTTGGTGATCGCGGAGTAGAAGGGAAAATCGAAGCGATTCGTTATGCTCGCGAAAATGACGTTCCGTTTTTAGGTATTTGTCTTGGTATGCAGATGGCTTGTGTCGAATTTGCACGTAACGTCGTTGGATTAGAAGATGCGTCATCAGCTGAAACGAATCCAGATACAGCAAACAATATTATTGATTTAATGGCTGATCAGGAAAACATCGAGAATTTGGGTGGAACTTTACGCCTTGGATTATACCCATGTAAAATCAAAAAAGGAACGAAGACGGCTGAAGCATATGATGGAGCCGATGTTGTGCAAGAACGTCACCGTCACCGCTATGAGTTCAACAACAAATATCGTCAATTGTTTGAAGAACAAGGGCTAGTCTTTTCAGGTGTCTCACCAGATAACCGTTTAGTAGAAATCGTAGAGCTGCCAGAGAAAAAATTCTTTGTGGGATGCCAATTCCACCCAGAATTGATTTCTCGTCCAAATCGCCCGCAAAAATTAATCAAAGCATTTGTCGGAGCATCATTAGCAGATCACGAAACAAAATAATTTTTGAACTTGATAGAAAGAGAAAAGTAGCAAGAGAAGGGGATAAGCAATTTTCTTGTCACTTTTCTCTTTTTCTGATTTGTTATTATTTGTAGGAAAAAAGATAGAAAGCAAAAGACTTTTTTCGATTAAAGCGCTATTGGATATTTTATTTTTTGCAAAAAACTTCTTGAAAATTTTCATTTTCATTGATTTTAGTAGAAAACTACCGAAATGTTTGGTAAAATAGGGTCGTTGGTTAAGAATTGTCTTAACAAATTTAGTTTTACAAAACTTAGGAGGAATTTTATTATGCCAGTAGTATCAGGAGCTGAATTTTTAAAAGCTGCTCGTAAAGGCGGTTACGCTGTCGGCGGATTCAACACAAACAACTTGGAATGGACTCAAGCAATCCTTGAAGCGGCTGAAGCAAAACAAGCACCAGTACTTATCCAAACATCAATGGGTGCAGCTAAATACATGGGTGGTTACAAAATCTGTAAAGATTTAATCACTGATTTAGTTGAAGCAATGAACATCACTGTTCCAGTTGCTATCCACTTAGACCATGGTGACTACGAAGCTGCTTTGGAATGTATCGAATTAGGCTATACTTCAGTAATGTTCGATGGTTCACATCTACCATTTGAAGAAAACTTGAAATTAGCTAAAGACGTTGTTGAAAAAGCACATGCAAAAGGTATCTCAGTTGAATGTGAAGTTGGTTCAATCGGCGGAGAAGAAGACGGAATCATCGGTAACGGCGAATTAGCTGATATTGAAGAATGCAAACAAATGGTTGCTACAGGTATCGACTACTTAGCTTGCGGTATCGGTAACATCCATGGTCAATATCCAGAAAACTGGAAAGGATTAGCTTTTGACCACTTACAAGCAATTGCTGATGCTGTAGGTCCAGACATGCCTTTAGTATTACATGGCGGATCAGGTATTCCTCAAGATCAAATCGAAAAAGCTATCTCAATGGGTATCTCAAAAGTAAATGTTAACACTGAATTCCAATTATCATTTGCTGCAGCTACTCGTAAATATATTGAAGCTGGTAAAGATAAAGAAGGTAAAGGATTCGACCCTCGTAAATTATTAGCTCCAGGTAAAGCAGCAATCGTTGAAGATGCTAAATCTCATATCGACTGGTTCGGTTCAGCTAACAAAGCGTAATTCGTTTTAGTTGCATCAATAGCCCTCAAATACTGTTTATTCGGTTGTGAGAAAAAGAACGGGACATTTTTGTCCCGTTCTTTTTATGTTTTTAAATAACATATTTATTTGGTTTTTTTTAGTAGATGGTATTCGCCTTAGAAAGGCAAAGTTATAATTATCAATAAGAGAGTTATTATTCCAATGTTATAGAAACCTTTTATAAAAGGAATCTTTGTTAAAAAACATCTGTAGGAAAATCATCAGAAAATTTTGAGGGAAAAATGAAGATTACTTATAGTTTATGAGTTAAAATAAATATTGATAACTGAATTCGTATGAGTAGATAGATACATAATGAAAGAATATTGACAATTACATAACGAAAATACGAAGGCAAGTACATTAAATAGCACAATGTTTTTAATAATAGTCGACATGGATATGATATAATTTAGAAAATTTGTTAGTGGTGGTGAAACAATACGATGCCAGATAAAATATTATTGGTAGACGATGAACAGGAAATTGCTGATTTGATCGAAGTCTACCTGAAAAATGACGGATATGAAGTACAGAAATTTTATCTTGGACAAGAAGCGTTGGACTGCATAGAAAGAGAATCATTTGATTTAGCTGTATTAGATGTGATGCTTCCAGACATTGATGGATTTAAAATCGTCCAAAAAATCAGAGAAAATCATTTTTTTCCTGTGATTATGCTGACAGCAAAAATAGAAGACATAGATAAAATAACTGGTCTGACTTTAGGTGCAGATGATTATATCACAAAGCCTTTCAATCCTTTAGAAGTCGTTGCGCGAATCAAAACACAGTTAAGACGTTTTCAGAAATATAACATTCAAGTTGATTATTCGACAGAAGAATCGATAAAAGAAATTGATATACACGGACTAATCATTAACCAAACGCTACATACGTGTACACTTTATGGGGAAACAATCTCTCTAACACCCTTGGAGTTTGCTATCCTATGGTATTTGGCCGAACGAAAGGGCGAGGTCGTTCCAGCAGAACAGCTGTTTGAAGCCGTTTGGGGAGAAAAATTTCTCGACAACAATAATACAGTCATGGTACATATCGGACGCTTGCGTGAAAAACTCAAAGAACCAACACGCAAACCAAAATTTATAAAAACTGTTTGGGGAGTGGGCTATAAAGTTGAATAAAACAGGTGATGCCAAAAATTCTTCACGTTTAAAAAAACGCTTGCTGAAACGATTAGCTACACAATTAAGTATTTTTACTGTAGCAACAATCAGTGCTTTTATGATGTTTTTTTTTGTTAGTCGCTTTTTATTCGGGCTCTATACGTGGGAATGGTCGGATAGATTCTATCAATTTGCGAAAAACCTAGAAAGAAATTATATTTTTGTCGTTTTGATTGCGTTACTAGCTGGAGGATTGGTTATTTTACTTAGAACATGGTCAAGAAGTATGGCAAAGTTGGATGAAGTACTTGAAGCTTCAAGGAAACTTTATCAAAATCAAATAGAACCTCTCAAACTTTCTGAAGATCTACAGGAGTTTGAATGGGAATTGAATCAAATTCGTCAGGAAGTAGTTTTGAGTCAGCATCAAGCCAAAGAAGCGGAGCAACGAAAAAACGACTTAATCGTTTATTTAGCTCATGACTTGAAGACGCCTTTGACTTCAGTGATAGGCTATCTTACACTGTTACGAGATGAACAGGAAATTTCTTCTGAACTAAGAAAACATTATCTATCAATTTCCTTAGATAAGGCAGAAAGACTAGAAGAACTGATCAACGAGTTCTTTGAAATTGCTCGGTTCAATTTATCAAATATCGAATTGATGCCGACAAAAGTCCATCTGAAGATGATGTTAGAACAGCTAAGTTATGAATTTTTGCCTCTTTTGTCTTCCAAGCAGCTGACTCTAGAAAGTGAGTTAGAAGCTGATCTTTCGATTCGTTTTGATGTCGATAAAATGCAGCGCGTTTTTGATAATCTCTTACAAAACGCAATCAACTACAGCTATGAAGGAGCAGTGATCAAACTCTCGGCAAAAACAGATCAAGACAAGAAACGGGTTAAGATTATTTTCTCTAATCAAGGTCCAACTATTCCACCTGAAAAACTATCTAGGATTTTTGAACAATTTTTCCGATTAGACACCGCACGACAAACAAATCGAGGAGGAGCTGGACTGGGATTAGCAATTGCCAAACAAATCATTGAACTTCATGCTGGCCAATTGACTGCACAAAGTAAAGATGAAGAGACAAGCTTCACAATTGATTTGCCGCTTTCGTAGGAAAATCGTAAGAGATTCTTGTTAAATAACAGAAAATTGTCTTTGTTTTACTTGGTAAACTTACTAAGAAAAGCAAAGATTTTTTAGTTGGAGGACAAGAATAATGAAAAGATCGTATAAGACAGTAGCTGTAATCCTATTAATCGTCTTATTAGCAAGTATAGGTCTATTTTTTAGAAAGACACCACAAAAAATCCAAGTATGTGGAGAAGAACGGGATTCATGGAATCTACTACTAGTCAATGCAAAACATAAAATACCTCAAGGATACACAGTGGAGTTACAAAAGCTATCCAACGATCAAGCAGTAGACAAGCGTATATATCCTGACTTACAGCTGATGCTTGATGCAGCAAGAGCAGAAGGAATTTATCCGAAAATCGTTTCAAGTTTTCGAACGACAGAAGATCAAGAAAAAATCATGGAAGATAAAATTGCCGCCTTTCAAGAAAAAGGCTATTCCAATCAAAAAGCAAAAGAAGAAGCAGCAAAATGGGTAGCTGCACCAGACACAAGTGAACATGAATTAGGATTAGCAGTAGATATCAACGCTGAGTCAAGTATTTCTACAGACAAAGAAGTGTATGAATGGTTAGCAGATAACGCGTATCAATATGGTTTTATCTTACGCTATCCATCAAACAAAGTGCATATTACGGGCGTTGGTTACGAACCATGGCATTATCGATACGTTGGTAAAAAAGCAGCAAAAAAAATAACCGAGGCAGGGATAACATTGGAAGAATATTTAGGGAAAACAGAATAAGTACCTCGATTTGAAAAGATCTCGGATCCATCTGCTTCAGTCGGGGATCTTTTTTTTTACTTAAACGGCAGACCATGCTCGTTTCTTTTTTTTATCTATGATAAAATACAAGCATATCCATGAAAAAAGATTAATAAACAAGGTGGAAACAGATGAAAAAAATCGTAATCAAAGGAAACCAACCTTTAGCTGGTGAAGTAACGATCAGCGGTGCAAAAAATAGTGCAGTCGCATTGATTCCAGCTGCAATCTTAGCTGATTCCCCAGTGATCTTGGAAGGCGTGCCGGACATACAAGATGTTCATTCATTAATTGAAATTTTAGAGATCATGGGCGCAACTGTCCATTTTTCCAACAACATACTAGAAATCGATCCTCGAGAAATCGTATCGATTCCGATGCCGCACGGAAAAATCAATAGTTTGCGTGCTTCTTATTATTTTATGGGAACACTGCTTGGTAAATTTGGCGAAGCGGTAGTAGGCCTGCCAGGTGGCTGTTATTTAGGCCCTAGACCGATTGATCTACACGTCAAAGGATTTGAAGCTCTAGGTGCTGAAGTGACAAATGAACATGGTGCCATGTATTTACGGACAGAAAATAAAGGATTGCGTGGCAATCGGATTTTCATGGACGTGGTTTCAGTCGGAGCAACGATCAATGTGATGTTAGCTGCTGTAAAAGCAAAAGGACAGACAGTAATTGAAAACGCTGCACGAGAACCGGAAATCATAGATGTGGCAACTTTACTGAATAATATGGGGGCAAAAGTTCGAGGAGCGGGTACAGATGTGATCCGTATCGAAGGAGTCGAAACATTACATGGCTGTCGGCATTTCATGATTCCTGACCGCATCGAAGCAGGAACCTATCTAGCATTAGCAGCTGCAGTAGGAAATGGTATCAAAGTGAAAAATGTGATCTTTGAACATTTGGAAAGCTTTATAGCAAAATTGCAGGAAATTGGTGTCCATATGAAAATCAGCGAAGATGAAATCGAAGTTTACCCCTCGAAAGAATTAAAACCCGCAAACATCATGACCTATCCTTATCCAGGATTTGCCACAGATCTGCAGCAGCCACTTACTGCGTTAATATTGATGACTACAGGCACTTCAGAAATCATCGATACGATCTATGCGAAACGTGTGAATCATGTGCCGGAACTAGCACGAATGGGCGCTGATATTACCGTGGAAGGAAATATGATCATCGTGAATGGTCCAAATAAACTTCATGGCACAGAAGTCGTGGCTTCTGATCTTCGGGCAGGTGCTTGTTTAGTGATTGCTGGACTATTGGCAGAAGGGACAACGACGATTTACAATGTAGATTATATCTTACGCGGTTATGATCATATTATCGAGAAACTAACAGCCTTAGGGGCATCAATTGAAATGATAGAGGAAGTGGGAGCTGAATGAGCGATTATTTGACAATGGCAGAACTAGAGAACAAAACGTTAAAAGAAGTTTATAGTTATGCCAAAGAATTTAAAATTCCTTATTACAGTAAGATGAACAAAAAGGAATTATCTCTAGCTGTGATTCGTGCACAAGCAGAGAAACAAGGATTTTATTATATGGAAGGAATATTGGATATCGTTGGTCAAGATGGTTACGGTTTTTTACGGCCAATCAATTATGGACCAAGTGCAGAAGATATCTATATTTCTGCCTCACAAATCAGACGATTCAGTTTGAGAAATGGGGACAAAGTGGCAGGAAAAGCCCGTCCACCTAAAGAATCGGAACGTTATTATGGTTTGATGCACGTGGAAAGCGTTAATGGAAAAGATCCGGAAGAAGCAAAAGAACGTCCGCATTTTCCAGCCTTAACACCTCTTTATCCGCAAAGACAGCTTCAACTGGAAACAACACCGCAAAGACTATCTACCCGAATGATCGATATCTTTTCTCCAATCGGTTTTGGTCAGCGTGGATTGATCGTCGCACCGCCAAAAGCAGGGAAAACTTCTGTATTAAAAGAAATCGCGAATGGCATCACAGAAAACTATCCGGAAGTAGAATTGATCGTTCTACTGATTGATGAACGACCGGAAGAAGTAACTGACTTAGAACGAAGCGTGAAAGGCGACGTGGTATCTTCAACATTTGATCTGCAGCCGCAAAACCATACTCGAGTTTCTGAATTAGTATTGGAGCGTGCTATGCGTTTAGTCGAAGATAAACGAGATGTCGTTATCTTGATGGATAGCATTACTAGACTTGCTCGAGCTTATAACTTAGTTGTTCCACCAAGCGGACGTACATTGAGTGGCGGGATTGACCCAGCCGCATTGTATAAACCTAAGAAATTTTTCGGGGCAGCAAGAAACATCGAAGAAGGTGGCAGTTTGACGATTTTAGCGACCGCTTTAGTCGATACAGGAAGCCGTATGGATGACGTGATCTATGAAGAATTCAAGGGAACTGGAAATCTAGAATTACAACTTTCACGCGAGTTATCCGAGCGTCGGATCTTCCCAGCCATCGATATCAAAAAATCAGGTACCCGAAAAGAAGAATTATTGATGCCAAGTGAAGAATTAGAAGAAATTTGGAAACTTCGAAAAAATATGACTGGAGATTCATTAGAATATACGGAACAACTGATCCGCTTTTTGCGTAAAACAAAAAACAATCAGCAATTTTTCAAAGAATTTCAAGATGTCTCCTTTGGTAAAAAAAATCCGATCAGAAATCTGAAAAGATAATTGCAACCTTGACTGAAACATGTTAAGATGTTAATGTTGTAAATCGACAAATCAACTCTGGTTCAGCAAATGGAGCAGGGCAAAGGAGCGAAAAAATCATGAAAGAAAACATCCATCCAGATTACCACCCAGTAGTATTCATGGATTCAACAACTGGTTTCAAATTCTTGTCAGGTTCAACAAAAACTTCACAAGAAACAGTTGAATGGGAAGACGGTAATACATACCCAGTCATCCGTGTCGAAGTAACTTCTGACTCACATCCATTCTACACTGGACGTCAAAAATTCACACAAGCAGACGGACGTGTGGACCGTTTCAACAAAAAATACGGTCTCAAAGACGCAAACGCTGCGGAATAATAAAAACGCTGATAACTCAACGTTTAGCAGACTATCTGATAGGGATAGTCTGTTTTTTTATGTTTTTTTGCCAATTTAAAACTTCCTTTGATGCTGAAAAAGTCGTAGGATCATAATGCACAAAACAATGAAAAAAATAGTATATAGCTTTGACTATCAACATGATAAAGACACCTTTTATTAACGAAATGAAAGAAGGTTATTTCGAAGTAAAAAACCATTTACCTAAAATTAGAAGCTAAGCTTTCCTTTCAAGGAAGGCTTTTTGTTTTGTTATAGACTTGCGATTGTTTGTGAGCTAGATCGTTCATTTTAATGACTTATACACGCGGATAATGGGTCTTTTTCCTCTGTTCATTCATAATATTGAACGGTACAGCTAGCGATGCTATACTGACCTCAGTTCCAAGAAAACGTTAACATTTTTTTGTGGGGGAGAGGTTTTTTATGAGGTTTGATCAATTGATCGAAGAAGAACTGATTGTTTTCGATCCATCGATAGATTCAAAAGGATCATTATTTGAGCGAATAGGGGATGTGTTGAAAAAAACAAATAAGGTAAGAAATGTTCAAAAAGTCGTTAAGGCACTATTCAAACGAGAGGAGGAGATCTCCACAGGAATAGAAGATGGATTTGGGATTCCCCATGCAAAAAGCAAATATGTGAGAAAACCAGCACTGTGTTTTTTTCATACAGCCAAATTAACGGACTATAGCGGGATAGATGAAATGCCAATTGAATATATTTTTGCCATCGTAGTTCCTGAAAAATCAGCAGATATGCATCTAGAGATTCTCAGCACACTCTCCAGACGATTGATGAATGCAGATTTTAGAAAGGGAATAAAAGAAGCCACTACGCCAGCAGATATCATCAGACAGATTAGTCAAGAATGAAAATAGTAGAGTCTTTGTCCGAGTATCGATAGTGAAGAAAAAGGAGGAAAATAATCATGAAAATCGTTGGTGTAACTGCTTGCCCGACTGGAATTGCTCATACTTATATGTCGGCAGAAAAATTAGAAGTAACAGCAAGAAATCTAAACCATCAAGCAAAATTCGAAACACAAGGTGTAAAAACAGAAAATCAGTTATCTGAACAAGAAATCAAAGAGGCAGATGCAATCATTCTTGCAGTAGATAAAGAAATCGAATTGGACCGATTTGCCGGGAAAAAAGTAAAGCGTGTCTCTACAAGCCGAGCAATCAAAGAACCGCAAGTAGTAATAGACGAAGCATTGAGAGATATTGGCGTATTCGTTGTGTCTAATGAAAAAGAACCAGCTGCAAATGAGAAAAAGCCGACAATCTATAATCATTTCATGAATGGTGTGAATTACATGCTTCCATTTGTGATCGCAGGCGGAATCATCATCGCACTGAGTTTTGCCTTTGGGATTACAGCGGCTGATCCCAACTCAGCAGACTATAATGTGTTAGCAGCTGCATTTTCAAGGATCGGAGGAGATACAGCGTTTGCCATGATGGTTCCTGCGTTAGGCGCGGGGATTGCTACATCGATTGCTGGAAAAGCAGGTTTTGCCCCAGGAATTGTTGCCGGATTACTGGCCTCTACAGGTGGTTCAGGTTTTCTTGGCGGAATGATTGGTGGCGTGCTAGCAGGGTATATCTGTGATTTTCTGGCAAATAAAATCAGCGTAAAAAAAGAATTTTCTGCTATTTATCAGCTGATTGTCGTCCCCCTTTTATCGATCTTAATTATTGGGCTTTTGATGGTATTTGTGATTGAACAACCGATCACATGGGTGTTGGATGCTTTGACAAATTGGCTGAATAGCTTGGGAAATACATCCGGGCTATTGTTCGGATTACTTATCGGGATCATGATGGCAGCTGATATGGGTGGGCCGATCAATAAATCGATTTCGACTTTCTCGATCGGTTTGATGTCAGCTGGAGTAAATGCACCGATTGCTGCTTGTATGGCTGCAGGAATGACACCTCCCCTAGGTATTGCTTTAGCCACTTTATTATTCAAACATAAATTTACCAAAGAAGAACGGACTTCAGGTCAATCATGCTGGATTTTAGGCGCTTCGTATATTACAGAAGGTGCTATACCGTTTGCGGTATCTGACCCGATCCGCGTGATACCTAGTTTGATGACAGGTTCAGCAGTCGCTGCAGGGATTTCCATGGCAGTAGGAGTTACTTCAATGGCACCTCATGGAGGGATTTGGGTGATGCTAATTCCAAATGTTATGAACAATTTACCTATGTATGTCTTGGCAATTGCATCAGGTACAGTCACTACAGCCTTTATGCTTGGACTATTGAAAAAAACAGTGAAAGAGAAAAAACAAGACAAGTGGACGAAAAATGAAAATCTAACAAATGAGGTGGAAGCGTAATGTTATATACAATGAAAGAGTTATTGAAAGTGGCTAAAGAGAATCAATTTGCAGTACCAGCCTTCAATATTTGCAGCTATGATATGATGAAAGCAATCATCGAAGAAGCAGAGAGATTAGAAGCACCAGTAATCTTAGAAATTCATCCTGATGAAATCGCCTATTTAAGTGATGAGTTTGTTGCGGCAGTAAGAGCCTATGCTTATACAAGTAAACTGCCGATCGTTATCCACTTGGATCATGGCGGTACGATAGAAGATGTCTTACGGGCGATTCGAAACGGCTATTCTTCCGTGATGATCGATGCGTCTTTGAAATCATTCGACGACAATGTACAGATTACGAAAAAAGTGGTTGCGTTAGCTCATGCGGTAAATGTCTCAGTGGAGGCTGAGCTTGGAACGATTGGGAATAATGGTTCTGCTGAAGGAGGTGCTGAAACAATCATTTATACAGATCCTGATCAAGCGAAGATTTTTGTGAAAGAAACAGGAATCGATACACTTGCTGTAGCAATTGGAACAGCGCATGGCTTGTATCCGAAAAACAGAACTCCAAAATTAAATATCGACTTACTTAAAGAATTGAACCAACAAATCGATCTTCCATTTGTTTTACATGGCGGTTCAGGTAATCCGGACGCAGAAGTCAGCGAAGCAGTAAAATACGGAGTTGCCAAAGTGAATTTGAGCTCAGATCTTAAAAGCGTCTTTTTCAATGCTTTGAGAGAAATATTGAGTGAAAATCCATCGATGTACGAGCCGAATGCAATTTATCCAGCAGCTAATAAAAAGGTACAAGAAGTAGTCAAACATAAAATGGAAATTTTGAACACAGTAGGCAAGGCTAGTTTATACTAAAAATAAAAATGTGTGGTCAAGAGGGTATGACAATAGTCTTGTCATACCCTCTTAACCACACACGATGTTCAGAAGTAGTTTTTTCGAAAAATTTCTTCTTATTTCTCGAAGCCAATCACTTCTGTCACAACCTCTTTTTTCCTGTTACTATATAAAGTAAATGGGGTGATTTTATGTTGAATGAAGTGGAGAATAGACAGCAGGAGATTGTGAATTATCTAAAAAACAACCAATTTGCAAGAGTCACCGATTTGATCGAGTTAGTAAATTATAGCGAAGCCACGATTAAACGTGACCTTGTTTTTCTGGAAAAAAGTGGATTGATCCGTAGAGTTCGCGGTGGCGCCATGCTTATTGACAATCGAAAAATTGACGTGCCTTACCTGATGAAGATCACCAAATTAGAAGAAGAAACAGAAAAACGTAAGATTGCAGATACAGCTTCTTCTTTGATTCGAGATGATATGGTCTTATTCTTGGATTCCAGTACAACCTCTTTACACTTAGTCAGAAACCTAGCAAGATTTGATGGTTTGCAGATCATTACGAATGGCATCGTCACAGCTGGTATGTTGAGTGAATACACAACGGCAAAAGTATCTGTATTGGGAGGGGCAATTGTTCCGAAACGAGCAACAATCAACGGTTCAAAAGCCTATAACGATGCATTGTCATATTATGCGGATTTAGCGATAATGAGTTGTCGCGGGCTAGATTTCAGCCAAGGAGTAACAGAAACTCATGAAGGAGAGGCAATGGTCAAAAAAGCTTTTAGAAAACAATCAGACCGGCTTGCCGTTTTAGTTACACAGCAAAAAATTGCACATAAATTCATGCATCAAGCCATTGCTTTTCATGAAATCGATTATCTGGTGACAAGTAAAGAACTGACAAAAGAACAGTATGCGAAAGTAAAGGAACACCATATCGAATGTCTGTACGGATAAATTATTACGTGAATGTTCTAAGTGGCTTCCTCATTTTTAGATAGGACCTTATCTTTGCTCGCTTCTCTCAGCCGATGGTATAATAATGAAAAGGTTATCTTGTTAGATAATCTTACTTTTTTATCCAGGAGAAAGGAGTGCAGAAAATGAAACATGTGAAGGCGTTGGTAGTGAAGGCAATCATGATCTGGGCGATTCTGTGGGTCGTGCTGACAGGTTTATACGGTGTTAGCTTTATAGATTCAACGATTGTTGGGGTAATTATTGTAGTCATGATCTATGTGCTAGGGGATCTGTTGATCTTACGTAAAGTAGGGAACATCGCAGCGACGATCGCAGATGCTGGTTCAGCTGCAGTTATCTTGTGGCTCTATCTATATTTTATGAATGATACAGTCGATATTTGGATGAAAGTATTGATTCCTGCTCTATTGATCGGTGTGGCAGAATGGTTCTTCCACAAGTGGTTGCTAAGTCAAGGCATCGTACCAGATGAACGGAAAATGGAATAAATCAACAGTTAAACTATTCTTATCGATAAATGAAAGCTTTAAAAATAAATAGATGTTTAATTAAGAATAATCATAAACTATTTTTACTCAAAAAACCGCTCAGATCATTTACAGATCTGAACGGTTTTTTTTATCTATTCATCAAGATCAAATTTCATTTTTCAATGATTCAATCAATTCGCCCTCTGCTTCATGACTATGTTTTCGGCCATTAACAAGATAGAGTGCTGTACATATCAATGGAATGACTCCGGCAATCACATACAATCCTCTAAATGAAGTAAGAGATTTTAGCATCCCCATCAAATAAGGACCAACGCCTAAGCCTAGGTCTAAACCAATAAAATAGGTAGATAAAGCAATACTGATTCGATGTTCGCGGACGATTTTTAAACAAACAGCCTGTCCATTTGACATAAACGTACCATAACCTAGGCCGACTAATGCTCCAGAGATAAGCAATGTCACACTATTCGTCGTTACACTCAGTAAAAATAATCCTGCTGTTAAGAATAAATAGCTAGGATACATCACGTATTGTTCTCCTTTGACATCGAAAATCCTTCCAGTCAATGGACGTGTAAATGTGATGACCAAAGCATATACGACGAAGAAAAATGACCCAGCAGCAACTAAGTGGATTACTTTTGTATAAGAAGATAAAAATGATAAAACACTTGAATAAGAAAGACCCATCAAAAAGGCAATTCCTGTAATGAAAAGTGCTTTCTTTTCAATAAAACTATTGATATTCCATGAGCGAAGAGATATTTTTTGTTCTTCAGATAATGGAATATTTTTTACAGGAAAGACAAGGCAGGCAATCGTAACAAAGAAGACCAGTACAATTGAAAACCAGATAATGAAACGAAAATCAGTCATGTTCAGCAAAATCATTCCTAAAAATGGCCCAACAGCGGCAGCTAAACTAGTACTTAATCCATAATAATTGATGCCTTCCCCTTTTTTAGATGCAGGGATATATGCAGTAACGATAGCATTTGTAGCTGTAGAAACTGTACCGTAGCCGAATCCATTCAAGAATCGAACTAAATACAATGCCCCGATAGTTGGCGTATAAAGATATGCTAATGTTGAAAGGAGATAGAAGATCGCGCCGCCTCTTAAGGTAAACTTCCGACCAAATAGTTCTAACTGTTTCCCCATGAATAAGCGTGCCAGCAATGTTCCGATGATATAGATCCCAGAAGCAAAACCTGCTTGGCTCAAGCTGGCGTGTAAGGTGTCTTGCGCAATGACTGCCATGATGACCATCAACAGATAATAAATCAGGTAGACAATAAAATTGATCAATGTGATTCCGATAAAATATTTATTAAATAATTTCTTTTCCATGTATGTTATACATTCCCCTTAAGCTGAATATGCTTTTAATTTTTGTATTTGAACTTCTACATCGTGATAATTGGATGGATAGCGATCAACAAGTTGGCGAATAAATAAATCTCTTGTAGACATAAACAGATTTAAAAATTCTTCGCATTCGTTTGTTGGATTCTCATCCACTGCTTTGATCAATTCGATCGAGTTTTGATACGCATCATTTAAAAAGACTAAAGAAGCTTTCATATCAAATCTTGTTTGATATGCTGTTTCTAATCGATTAATGATTGTGTTCATCCAGTAATTCATGTTTTTTCCCTCTATTCTTAAAAAATTTTACTTCTGCAGTATAACGAATAAAAGAAAGGAAAAAAATCGCATAAGTGATGGAAAAAGGTACTTAACAAATGTTAATATCATTAGTAAAATACCTTTGGACTTTAAAAAGTTTTAAAGTACTGTATGATCTTTTTAGATGAAAGTTTGGATGGGGGAGCATCATTGGATAGTAGAGTCTTAAAGGAATATTTGGATAAAAATGATTTTCCGATTATACGCAAAGGATATCATAAATATTTGACATTCGAAGGGATGGAAGATTCCCATACGTATATCTTGAAAGAGGGAACGGTAAAAGCAAGTGTTATTTCAAATGATGGGAGAGAATTTAACCTTCGCTATATCAAAGATCTTGAAATCGTCTCTCTTTTAAAAGACGAATATTCACAATTCATCGATTCGCCGTATAATATTCGAGTTGAATCAGAATATGCAGAGTTTTATCGAATCAATCGTGTGCGCTTTTGGCAAAATATCAACCAAGACCCAAAGCTACAACACTATGTAAAAGAGTATTACCGCTATCGTCTGCTTTATTCGATGAAAAAAATGCAGCAAATGCTATTAAATGGAAAGCTGGGAGCTGTTTGTACGCAACTTTACGAATTATATGATTTATTCGGTGTGCGGACAGAAGAAGGGATGCTGATCGATTTTTCGATCACGAATGAAGAAATCGCCAAATTTTGTGGCATCTCAACTGCTAGCAGTGTGAACAGAATTTTAAAGCAGTTGAAAAAAGATGGTATTATCACAGTGAAAGATCATCATATCGTTATTTTGAATATGGACTTGTTAGAAGACAATATTATCTTTTGATGAACAAAGAGGTTGTGAAATCAGCGTTTTGACCTGAGTATTAGAGAAACAAACGGAAAAATAGTTCCTCATATTTTGCCGTTTTTTGAGCTAATACTGAGGGTCAGCTGATTGAACACCGTTTACCAAGAGGTTGTGAGCCTGCCGTTTAACTCTGAGTCACAAGGAACAATTTCAAAAAACAGCTTTTCATGTTTGATGAATATTGTGACTTGTGACCGAGGAGTTGGTAGGAGAACACCGTTTAAGGAAGAGGTTGTGAAAAAGCTGTTCTGCATCAAGTAATAAGAAGAGCCAAGTAAAAACAGTTTCTTATGTTTTTAACTTGGCTGGACTTATCACCGTAGATGTAAGCTTTTGAACGCCGTTTATTTGCAACAAAAGGGGCTGTGACACGATTTTTGTCACAGCCCTTTTTTTGCGAACATTCATTTAGCAATTTTTAGAAACTTCTGCCGCCACCGCCAAAAGTCCCGCCACCGCTAGAATGGGTAGTACTTCCGCCACCGCCGCTTCCAGGAGGTGGGCTTTTGGGGATTCTTCTTGTCGTGACAAAAGAATTTGTCAGACGATCGGTTTTTTCAGTTAATTTGATACTGGATTTTTCTCGGAATGGATATTTGTAGATGCCTGATTTCAATTGATAACGCGAAACAGTCACAAAATAAAAGACAAGACTAAGGATAAGAGCCAAAACAACAGCAATGATGATTTCTACTGTCGTCAAAACCTTATAGCGTGTAATTTTGCCAGTTTCTTCGTCTACACGATAATGTCCTCCTGGAACTCCGTCTTCCACATATGTTGCTGATTTAGACAGGTAAGCTTTTGCAGCATTGTAATAGGCAGCATTTGTCATCTGATCATAAACATCATCTAAGATCGAATCGATTCTGCTGTCAGTCAAATAATCGATCATATTACCAGAAGTCGAAATGTAGATTTCACGCTGTCCCATATCTAATAGCAATACTGAGCCATTTTGATCATTTCCGACTGCGTCTCTTAAGTAATTATCAGCAAAGTCTCTTGGTTCTTCTGAATTAGATGTAGTCGTTACGATCAAGACTCGTCCTTTGATTTTTTCATTCAGCTTTTCTGCCTGTTGTTCCAAAGATTGGATTTGATCTGTTGTAAATAACCCAGCCTCATCATTTACCGTAGCTGTATCTGCATGAGTAGCCACCGGCCAGCCAACACTTACTAGCAAAAGAAAGAATAAAAAAAATTTTTTCATCATATCAAGTAACCTCCGATCAGAAAGAGGATCGCTAGCCCAGCGAAAATCCCAAGAGCGGTCAGTCCCAATTTTTTCTGGCTGATCGGCAGGACACCGCTGACCTTTCCTGTTTGTCCATTCATTGCATAGTAGTAGACTTTTTTACTTGAGTCATTGCTTCGATAAGTAACAAGCCATACCGGCAGTAATACGTAATTATTTACTTCGTTTGTGATTGAAGCAGAAGTTCGCACACCGGTCAATGTTGTATATCCATTTGCGGTATCTTTTAACAGCTTCTCTGAATAGTCTTTTAATTCAGATTGAATCTGTGATTTGATTGCCTCATATTCGATATCTCTTTTTTCTGCTTGGAAACCGGCTAAATACTGGCTTTTAAAATCAATTGCTTTATCTAACGGGAAAGGTTGCACGCCTTCGACCATCTTTTGTTGCGTATTTTTTGATAAGGCATTTTTTACTAGTTCTTTAAAAGAAAGCTTGCCTGCTCTTGAAACAGCAAATTGCTTCGTTTCTGTGTATTCGATGTCACCTATCCGCCATATGCGGATAACTGTACCATTCGCCTGCATGGCACCATCTACTTCAGCATCTGTAGCCCAATAAGGGAAATACACACCTGTCAACTTATCGATTTGATCCTTATTGAAAAAAGCTTTGGGAACAAACCATTTTTTCTTGGTCCAAGCGAGAAATCTGTTGATTGCTTCTTCTTTCTCGACAGCAAAAGGAAGTACTTTATTTGGCAAGAATTCTCCGCTTAAACGTCCCGATAGTACGACGGGATTATGGCAGTAGTAACAATAAGTCGCAGCAGTTGTCGCATCAGTCACGATCTCTGCACCACAGTTGGGACAAAGAAAAAGATCCATCGCTGCGGTATTATCTGCAGATTCGTCCGCTGTATCTGAAAAACCGCCTGCCTCGTCAACCGCTTTGCGCTCGGCTTCATTCATATCGGCAAGTTGTTCTTGGGCTGTAAAAGTAAAATCTTCGGTAGGTGAAGGTTCTTCTTTGCTTTCTTCGCCAGCCATACGCGCTTCTTTTTGCTTTTGCTCATATTGGCTGACTTCTTCTTCTGTATAGATATTCAGGCAGTATTCGCAATGAAATTTTTGGTCTTTGGGATCAAAAGTCAACGGACCGCCGCAATTAGGACATTTATGTGTAAGAACATCCATCAGCTGCACACCTTTCTAAATAAATTAATCAACGGGGATTCCTTTAAACGGTTTACCACAGTTTGGACAGAATTTAGGGATGCCGTTGGAAAGATCCACGATCTCATTGCATTCACTGCATCGCATTTGTAGCTTAGGCTGAACGTTTTCTACAGGTTTGGCAGCTCCGCAGTTGGAACAGAATTTTCCGGAATTTTCTGTCCCGCAAACTAGACATGTCCAAGTATCCGCATTTCCTTGTGCAGTTTGTTGATTTTGTTTTTCTGCTTGTTGTTTGATTTGTTCTTGGTTATTTTGAGCTGCTTGAGAAAGATAAGAACCATTTGCATTCATTCCCATACCTACACCCATAAAGCCGGTCATTGCTCCTGCTTCATTTTTTCCGGCTGCTTCCATACCACGTGCAATGGAACCTTGCACGTATCCTTCACGTACGCTAGGATCACCTAGCATCGCCCCTTCGTTACGCATATTGATCAGTTTCACAGAATCATCGGTGTAAGAAATGCTAGCTACAGCCACAGAAACAATCTCCATCCCACGTAATTCACGCCAAGAATCATCCAATGCAGTATCCATGTATTTGCTTAATTCCAAACTCTTAGATGGTACATAAGAAATCCGTTGACCATCTGCAGACATCTGATTGATTGCTGATTGCAGCGCTGTTAGGAATTCAGCTAAATACTGCTCATTGATATCATTGATTTCCACTTGTGTTTTGTTTTTAGGGATTGCGTTTGTATAAAATAAAATCGGGTCAACGACATGAATAGAATAAGTGCCATGTGCCCGTAAGAATAATTCTGCGTTATAGAAATTGTCAAAGTAGTTCAACGGCGCGCTTGTACCGAATTTGATTCCCTTTATTTCTTGGAGATTGATATAAAAAACTTGTTGTTTCTGCGGTGTGACGCCGCCAAATTTAAATCGGTCAAAAGTTTCAGCAATTGCTTCTTTCAGTGTTCCGTTGAACATGGAAGGAGCTGCGTCATTTTTAATGGTGTAATAACCTTCCTCAGCGGTATAATCGATGATTTTTCCACCATCGACCAAAAGCATCATCATGTTTGGATAGACATGGACGACTGTTCCGTCTGTTAAAACATCTTCTGTTCCTTTACGATTGGAGCCACGTTTGTCATCTTTGCGGACTTTGACACCTTTTGTCATGACCGTTGTATCACTCATATTGTCTGGTTCGATGACTTCTAGCCATTGATCTGCCAGACCGCCGCCAACCATACTTGTTGCTGCTTTGATAAGACCCATAAAAAATTCCTCCTCTGATTCAGCTAATGCCAAACAATTATTGTTTATTTATTATACCATAGGAAGATGTGAAACTTCTCGGACTAGAGACGGAATTGAAATGGAAAATTGCGTATTGTTTAAATACCTGAAAAAGCCGAGAAGGATAGTAGTTTTTTTACCTAATATCACGTATAATAAGAGATAGTGAATTTTTTAAAAAAGGGGGATCCTTATGGCATATCAAGCACTTTATCGAGTCTGGCGTTCGCAGCGTTTCGAAGACATCGTTGGACAAAAAGCTGTGACACAGACACTAAAAAATGCTATTGTTTCCCACAAAACCTCACATGCCTACTTGTTTACAGGACCCAGAGGAACCGGAAAGACGAGTGCAGCAAAGATTTTCGCAAAAGCAATCAACTGTCCGAACAGTAAAGACGGCGAGCCATGCAACGAATGCGAAATGTGTCGATCAATTACTGCTGGTACGCAAGAAGATGTGATCGAAATCGATGCTGCCAGCAACAACGGAGTCGAAGAAATCCGATTTATCCGTGATCGGGCAAATTATGCGCCTACAAAGGCAGCGTACAAAGTGTACATTATTGATGAGGTACATATGCTTTCAACAGGAGCTTTCAATGCCTTGTTGAAAACATTGGAAGAGCCAAAAGAAAGTGTCATATTCATCTTAGCAACGACCGAACCTCACAAAATACCAGCTACGATCATTTCACGGACTCAGCGATTTGATTTTAAACGGATCAATACGGCAGATATTGTCGAACAT
Source organism: Enterococcus sp. FR204 (assembly GCF_031143325.1). Taxonomy (NCBI): domain Bacteria; kingdom Bacillati; phylum Bacillota; class Bacilli; order Lactobacillales; family Enterococcaceae; genus Enterococcus; species Enterococcus sp. FR204. The sequence goes on from NZ_JAKZIW010000009.1 coordinate 34,769, forward strand.
CTTGAATTTATCTTGAAAGAATCGACTATCAGCTATGAACCAGCTGCATTGAATGTGATTGCCCGTTCTGCAGAAGGCGGGATGCGGGATGCATTGAGTATTCTTGATCAGGCAATCTCGTTTAGTGAAGGAACAATTACTTTAGATGATGCCATGCAAGTGACAGGTAGCTTAACTGACGAAATGATGGACAGTTACTTGAGCGCTTGCGTGAAAAAAGAAGTACCAGAAGCATTGGAAACATTGAACCAAATTCTCGCAGCCGGCAAAGAATCACGTCGCTTTCTAGAGGATATGTTACAATACTGCCGTGACTTGCTGATGTATCAGCAAGCACCTAACCTAGTTGAGGAACAATCGAGTACGATCAGAAGTACATTTACAGAATTGGCACAAACTGTTTCAGCGGATCAGCTGTTTTCAATGATAAAGATTTTGAGCGATACTCAAAATGAAATTCGTTTTACCAATAGTGCCGCTATTTATTTGGAAGTCGCTACAGTCAAACTTGCACAGCTACCGTCTGCTTCTGTTCCTTCAGCAGATGTAGCATTTGCAGATGATCAGATAGTAAAACAGCTACAACAAGAGATTATGGAACTAAGAAACGAAATCAAGGAACTACGCAGTAATACAGGAATTGAGAATACAAAAGTACAGCCGGTACAGCAAACAAATCATAAAAAACAGACAAGTACCTATCGTGTACCGACGGAACGAGTATATAAAGTTCTGCGGGAAGCGACAAGACAGCATCTGAACCAAGTAAAAGAAGTATGGGAAGACTTGCTGATGAGTCTATCTGTCACTCAGCGAGCAATGCTTAAAGCAAGCGAACCAGTTGCAGCTGGACCAACAGGACTAGTGATTGCGTTTGATTATGAGATTGTTTGTCAAAGAGCAGCAAATGACGAAGAATTGCAGCTTTCGGTACACAACAACTTAAGCCGAATGATCAAAGATTATGCGCCTGATCCTGTTTATATTACAAGAGAAAGCTGGCCAGAACTTCGAAGAAATTATTTGACGCAGGCACAAGAAGAGGGAACAGAAAACTCTTTTGCTTCTGAAGACTCAGAAGGAGAAATCGAGTTGCTTCCTCAAGAACAAGAAGTACCAGAAGAAACACTTGTAGTAAAAGCAGAGGAACTGTTTGGCTCCGAAGCTGTTACAGTGGTAGATGATTAATAAAAAGGAGTAGATAATTATGATGCGTGGAATGGGCAATATGCAAGGCATGATGAAACAAGTACAAAAAATGCAAAAAGAAATGGCAGAAGCACAAGAGCTGCTAAATAAAACAGAGTTTACAGGTAAAACCACCAATGAATTGGTCAAAGCGGTTTTTACAGGCGATCGTCGCATGAAAGATATCCAAATCAATGAAGAAGTCGTTGATCCTGATGATATCGAGATGCTTCAGGATCTTGTCGTAATGGCAGTCAATGATGCGATCGCACAAATTGATGTGGAAACTGAGAAAAAATTAGGGAAATACGCAAAAGGTTTGCCAGGATTTTAGTTTTAAACTGAAGGAGTAATGAATATGCAATATCCAGAACCAATTGCGAAACTGATCGACAGCTACATGAAACTTCCAGGAATCGGTCAGAAAACAGCGACAAGACTCGCCTTTTATACGATCGATATGAAAGATGAAGTAGTAAATGAATTTGCTAAATCTTTGTTAAGTGTAAAACGCGATTTGCATTTTTGTAGTATCTGCGGAAACATCACAGAAGAAGATCCCTGCGAAATATGTAGAAATCCTTCACGTGATCGAAGCGTTATCCTAGTGGTCGAAGAGCCGAAAGATGTAATGGCAATGGAAAAAATGCGAGAATATCACGGACTTTATCATGTTCTCCATGGTGTGTTATCACCGATGGAAGGGACAGGTCCAGAAGACATCAATATTTCTTCTCTGTTGCAGCGGCTGCATGATGCAGATGTAAAAGAAGTGATTATCGCAACAAATGCAACAACAGAGGGAGAAGCAACAGCTATGTATCTCTCACGTCTGATCAAACCCGCAGGTATCAAAGTGACTCGTCTAGCACATGGTCTGTCTGTAGGCTCTGATATCGAGTATGCAGATGAAGTTACTTTATTGAAAGCTGTCGAAGGAAGACGTGAGTTATAAATTTCTAATTAAGTGTTTTTTCAGGTACAATATAAAAGCAGCACAAGAGATGGGGGCAACAATGTGAACGGACTATTTATTACAATCGAGGGGCCTGATGGTGCAGGAAAAACCAGCATCTTGAATGAACTTTACCCTCTTTTGAAAGAAGTAGCAAAAACAGAAATCATTCAAACAAGAGAACCAGGAGGCATTCCGATTGCTGAAGAGATCCGAGCAGTGATCCTTGATCCAAAAAATGATCGGATGGATGAACGTACGGAAGCACTGCTTTATGCAGCAGCAAGAAGACAACATCTAGTCGAAAAGGTTCTGCCTGCTCTGGCAAAAGGGAAAATCGTTTTATGCGATAGATTTGTCGACAGTTCTCTTGCTTATCAAGGTGCAGGCCGACGCATCGGCGTTACCGAGATTGCTCGGTTGAATGAGTTTGCTACAGAAGGTACTACGCCGGATTTTACCCTTTATCTTGACGTAGATTCAGACACCGGATTAAGAAGAATCAAGAAAAACAGACAAAATCAAATCGACCGTTTAGATTCGGAAGGTTTGGAATTCCACCAGCGTGTACGACATGCTTACTTAAAGCTGGCAGAAGAGAATCCGGAAAGAATCCACAAAGTTGATGCAAGAAAAGGCTTTGAAGAAGTGCTGCAAACAAGTTATCATACAATTATTGAACAGTATCCGCAATTTTTTGAAAACTAGGAAGGTGAACGTTTATGAAAATTATTTTAGCGATTATCCAAGACAAAGACAGCAACCGTTTATCAAATGAATTGATTGATGCAAATATCCGTGCCACAAAACTATCATCGACAGGCGGCTTCCTTAAGGCTGGAAACAGCACGTTTATCGTGGGTATTGAAGATGACCGTGTAGAAGAAGCATTGGAAATCATCAAAAAAACGTGTGAATCAAGAAAGCAATTTGTATCTACACCTGTTACACTGGATATTTCGATGGATGGGGGCGTCCCTTATCCAGTAGAAGTAGAAGTAGGCGGTGCCACAGTCTTCGTCTTACCTGTTGAAGGATTCCATCAATTTTAGGAGGAGCTGAGCTATGAATCAAGAAATAAACTTGGCTCAAATGCAACCGATCGTGTATCAGCAGCTTCAACGGAGTTTTGAGCATGGGCGTATCGCTCATGCTTATCTTTTTGAAGGGGAGAAAGGAACAGGAAAACATGAAGTAGGTATATGGCTTGCACAGCACCTGTTCTGTACCCAAATGAAAGACAATCTGCCTTGTGGAAAATGCAACAATTGTCAGCGGATCGAAAAGAAAGAACATCCAGATGTTTTGGTTATTGAACCGGAAGGACAAACCATCAAAGTCGATCAGATCAGACGTTTGCAGACGGAATTCAGTCGCAGCGGTTACGAATCAAGAAAAAAAGTTTTTTTGATCAAAGAAGCTGAAAAAATGAATAGCAGTGCGGCAAACAGTTTGTTGAAATTCTTGGAAGAGCCCCCTGGAGATTTTTTGGCGGTGTTAGAAACAGATGCAGTAGGAAGAATTCTCCCTACTATTCAATCTCGTTGTCAAGTTCTGCATTTTCAAGAACTTTCGAAAGAAGCACTGATCCATCGATTGCAAGAAGAGCAGATTCCATTGGAAAAAGCAAAACTTTTGGCTTTCTTAACAAACAGTTTAGGAAAAGCAGTTGAAATCTCTCAAGATGAATGGTTTAATGATGCTAAGGACTTGATTTATCAATGGTTCGTTTACTTGCAAAAGCAAGATACTCAAGCCTTTATCTATGTCCAAAAAAAATTGGTAAAATCATTTAAAGAAAAAACACAACAGTTTACAGGATTATCTGTCTTGATGTTTTATTATCAGGAAGCACAGCGTCAAGCAGTAGCAAACGGCGAATATGGCAAAGTGAAACAGATAAACCAGATAATTGAACGGATATTGATCGCAGAGCAGAAACTACGCAGCAATGTCAGTTTTCAGGCTGTTGCGGAACAGTTCGTTTTGCATACGATTTTTTAGCTTGCCGCAAAGGATGATGATCAAGGAGGATGGAAATGGTAGAAGTAGTAGGTGTCCGATATAGAGATGCAGGTCATATCTATTATTTTGCACCAGGAGACTCTGAATATGTTTATAATGACAAGGTATTAGTCGAATCTCAGCAATCCTTACATATTGCTACTGTTGTCCTTCCTAAAAAAGAGATTGATCCCAATGACCTTCCTGAAGCTATCCGTCCGATCTTGCATAAAGCGTCACAAGCTGAATTAGAAAAAGACAAAAAAAACAAAAAAGATGCTTATGATGCATTGAAAATCGCAAAAGAAAAAGTGCAGTTGCGTGAGTTGGAAATGAAAATGGTCAAAGCCGAATACACATTTGATCGAAATAAATTGATTTTTTCTTTCACAGCGGACGGGCGAATTGACTTTAGAGAATTGGTAAAAGATCTGGCCACTGTATTTCGTACTCGTATTGAGCTTCGACAAATTGGTGTCCGCGATGAAGCAAAGATAATAGGCGGAATTGGTCCATGTGGGCGTCCATTATGCTGTTCTTCTTTTTTAGGCGATTTCGTGCCTGTATCAATCAAAATGGCAAAAGATCAAAGTTTATCTTTGAATCCAACAAAAATTTCCGGTTTATGCGGACGCTTGATGTGCTGTCTGCAATATGAGAGCGAAGAATACGAGACAGCGAAAAAAGAACTCCCTGACTTTGGAAAAGTAATTGCTACACCTGATGGTAAAGGGAAAGTCGTAGGGTTGAATCTGCTTAGCCGTATCGTTAGTATTCGGCTGACTGGACGGGAAAATCCTGTCGAATATGAATGGGATGAATTGAAAGAATTTATCCAAGTAGGTGAGATGAATGGATAAGAGATCATTATACGACGGATTGAATCAATTAGAATCAGAGTTGAGAAATACATTAACAGAACTTGTTGAAATGAAGCATGCTTTGCATGAGATCGTAGAAAAAAATACAACTTTGGAGATGGAAAATCAACGTCTGCGGGAACACCTGCGGGAATTGAACCAAGTTGCACAAGCTCCAGCTGAAAATGTGAAGCAGGAACTTTCTAAGTCTCGTATGAATCTTGAAAAAATTTATGAAGAAGGATTCCATGTCTGCTACGATTTATATGGATCAAGAAGGGACAATGACGAGCCTTGTGCGTTTTGTCTAGAAGTGATCTATCGCGAAAGCGGTCGATGACCAATAACAAGAGGAGACTGGAGCGGAGAAATACTGCTCCAGTCTTTTTATTAAGGAGATTGTGACAGATGTATAATCAAAAAAGTTTCAAGGGAAATCCGGTATATGGGGATTTATATCTTGTACCGACGCCAATTGGAAATTTAGAAGATATGAGCTACAGAAGTGTTCGTATGCTGCAAGAATCCGATCTTATCGCAAGTGAGGATACGCGTAATACACAAAAGTTATTGAATCATTTTGAAATCCATACACCCCAAAAAAGTTTACATGAACATAATTATAAAGAACGTGTCCCTCAATTGATTGCTTTGTTAAAAGAAGGAAAAACGATTGCTCAAGTCAGTGACGCAGGAATGCCTTCCATCAGCGATCCTGGACATGAGCTAGTTTTAGCCTGCATAAAAGAAGGGATTTCTGTGATCTCTATCCCAGGACCTACAGCTGGGATGACGGCTTTGATTGCTTCAGGGCTAGTGCCTCAACCATTTTTATTTTATGGCTTCCTTCCACGTAAGAAAAAAGAACAGAAAGAAACATTGAAAAAGCTAAAAGAACAGACAGCTACGCTGATTTTTTATGAGTCACCTTATCGGATCACTGCTACATTGACAAATTTCTTAGAAATTTTTGGAAATCGCCAAGTCGTTTTGTGTCGAGAATTGACAAAAGTCCATGAAGAATACCTTAGAGGAAGTACGGAAGAGCTACTCGCTTATATCGAAGAACATCCAGTAAAGGGTGAATGTTGTCTGCTTGTAGAAGGGAATTTGTTTGAAACGCCAGTGACGGAAGTTGATGAAGAGTTGGGAACGTTAAAGGAACAAGTAGAAGCAAAGATCGCTTCAGGCGAAAAACCAAATGCTGCTATCAAAGCAGTAGCGCTGAAAAATGGGCTGAAAAAACAAGAAGTCTACCGTCAGTACCATGAATTAGACTGAGATAGTATAAGTTGTCTATAATGAAAGACTAATGGGGAAATCAGCTACTAACTTTTCAAATCTCTTGAACGCGAACGAATGTTCTTGTATAATAAATAAGAGGTGAGGATGATGGAGCTGCAATTTCCTTTACATAATGATACATCAAGAAAAATCATTCATATTGATATGGATGCTTTTTTCGCTTCGGTTGAAGAACGAGATCATCCTGAGTTTCGCGGACATCCATTAGTAATTGCCAGACACCCCAGTGACACTGGTGGGCGTGGAGTAGTGACTACAGCAAATTATGAAGCAAGAAAATTCGGAATTCATTCAGCAATGAGTGCACAAAAAGCGTATGAGCTTTGTCCGCAAGCCATCTTTAAGCCTGGCGACCATCATAAATACAGCGATATTTCCAAACAAGTACGGGAAGTATTCTATCGTTATACAGATATTGTGGAACCAGTTAGTATCGATGAAGCGTATCTTGATGTGACCGAAAATAAAATCAATTGCAAGTCAGCCATCAAAATCGCCCGAATGATCCAAGCAAATATTTGGGAGAGTGTCCAGCTAACATGTTCTGCGGGAGTAAGTTACAATAAGTTTTTGGCCAAATTAGCATCAGACTATCAAAAACCTAGAGGAATCACGGTAGTTGCCCCTCAAGACGCTGTGCCATTTTTAAAAGCTTTGCCAATTGAAAAATTTCATGGGGTAGGGAAGAAAACTGTACCTAGAATGCATGAGCTAGGGATTTATACAGGAAAAGACCTATATGAATGCACAGAAATGATGTTGATTCGAAATTTTGGAAAAATGGGCTATTCTCTTTATCGTAAAGTCAGAGGAATCCATGATTCTCCAGTAAACGTTACAAGAGAGCGAAAATCTGTGGGAAAAGAGCATACTTATGGGCAGCCGTTGCAAACGGAAGAAGCAGTGCTGACTCAGTTGCGCCAACTAGCTGAAAAAGTAGAAGAAGCACTGAGAAGAGTCCAAAAACATGGGAAAACAGTAGTTTTGAAGGTCAGGTACACGGACTATTCTACTGTGACCAAAAGAGTGACATTGCCAGAATATATCTATAAAAAAGAAGCACTCTTTTATCAAGCAAGCCTTATATGGGAGGAAATCTTGGGAGTAGAAAAAGGGATCCGATTGTTAGGGATTACTTTGACGAATCTGGACCCGATGACTTATGAAAACATCGTCCTTCCATTATGGGAAAATCAAGAAATATAAAAACAGCTTTGAGAGTTGAAACCGGAAATCCGTTTTCTCTCCCAAAGCTGTTTTTATATCAAGTCTTGCTTTTTGATTTGTTCATAGGTTTCTGTTGCATCCGTACATTTTTCCCAAATCACAACTTGATTGGATTCTAAAGATTTTTGGACGTCAATGATCCGCTGGTTGCTACTTCCGCGAAATTGTAGTTTTAGGTCACGTTTGCTTAATTCAAAGCGTCCGTCAACAAGGATATCGATTTGCGAAAGGAGTTCTAATTTATCTTCTGAATCTTGTAGCAATTCATCAAAGGTATAGCCTGTCCATGACCAGATATCTTTTGTCGTACCGAACTCTTTTCGGATACGTCGTACGACTTGCAGACAAACATCTGTATTCAAAAAAGGCTCGCCACCAAGTAAAGTTAATCCTTGCACGTAATCGTTGCGCAAGTCAGAAATGATTTGTTCTTCTAATTCAGGTGTGAATGGTTTGCCATATCGGAAATTTTGTGCAGCTTTGTTGAAGCAGCCTTCGCAGGCAAATAAGCAGCCGCTAACGTAAAGACTGTTGCGGACACCTTCACCATCGACAAAATTAAACGGTTTGTAGTCAGCAATATAGTTTTGGCTGTAGTCTTTTGCTAACCATTCTTTTGGTGTTGGATTTCTCATAAAAAAACTTCTTTCATTTAAGGTTCAAAGATATAGCTATTGAAGATAAAATCTACTCGACCACATAAATAAGAACAAACTGACCTAAATCCATTGTTCAAGAAAGCTTGTTCTTATTTTGATAGAGGGCGTTCAAAGATACAAAGCCATCGAAAGAGGGTGGTGAAAAAAGACTTGTCATAGCCTCTTATTCTGAATAAACGGTGTTCAAAAGCTTGCATCTGCGGTAATAAGCCCAACTAACGAAAAATATGAGGAGCTATTTTTGTTTAGCTGTTCTTATTACTTGATGCAGAACAGCTTTTTCACAACCTCTCCACTAAACGGTGTTCAAAAGCTTGCATCTGCGGTAATAAGCCCAACTAAACGAAAAATATGAGGAGCTATTTTTGTTTAGCTATTCTTATTACTTGATGCAGGACAGCTTTTTCACAACCTCATTTCATGTGTTTCACACGTGAGGAAATTTCTTTATGGCGACCATGTACCATCGGACGAGCTTGCGGATTTCCTAAATAGCCACAAGTACGTTTGACTACATCACATGTTTTTGGATCATGATTTCCACATTCTGGACATTCGAATCCTCGTTCTGTCGGTTTGAAATCACCTTCGAAACCACATTGATAGCAATGATCGATTGGCGTATTCGTACCAAGATACCCGATTTTGTCATATGCAAAATCCCATACAGCTTCTAAAGCTTTCGGATTTTGTTGGAGCATAGGGTATTCACAGTAGTGGATGAATCCACCTGAACAATATTTTGGATAATCCTTCTCAAATTCCAATTTTTCAAATGGCGTTGGGTTTTTACGCACATCATAGTGGAAACTGTTTGTATAATATTCTTTATCTGTGATATTTTCGATGATGCCGAATTTTTCTGTATCCAAACGGCAGAAACGGTCAGTTAGACTTTCACTTGGAGTTGAATAGACACTGAAATGATAACCATATTCATCCCCCCATGCATCTGCATTAGCTTTTAATTCTTTGACGATATCAAGTGTGAAAGCTTTTGCTTCTGGGTTTGTTTCCCATTCGCCACCGAAGAAAGCTGAAGCAACTTCATACAATCCAATGTAGCCTAATGATACAGTAGCTCGACGGTTTTTGAATAATTCATTGACAGAATCGGTACGTGAAAGACGTTTCCCGAAAGCACCATACATATATATAATTGGCGCATTTGCTGGAATGGCTTCTTTACAACGTTCTACACGATAGAGAAGCGCATCTTTCATGATTTCCAAACGGTCAGACAGTAACTGCCAGAATTTATTCTGATCTCCTTTTGATTCGATCGCGATTCTTGGCAAATTCAATGTAACAACACCTAAATTCATTCGTCCGACATTTACTTCTTGACCATTTTCGTCTTTCCACCCTTGCAAGAATGAACGACAGCCCATAGGTACTTTGAAACTTCCAGTTAATTCAACGATTTTATCGTAATTCAGAATATCAGGATACATTCTTTTCGTTGCACATTCCAATGCTAGTTGTTTGATGTCGTAATTAGGATCTTCAGGGTTTAAGTTCACACCTTTTTTCAAAGTGAAGATCAGTTTAGGGAAGATAGCTGTCCGCTTTTCACTCCCTAATCCATTGATTCGAATCTGTAAAATTGCTTTTTGAATTTCTCTTTCAAACCAGTTTTCTCCTAGTCCAAATCCTAATGAAGTGAAAGGAGTTTGTCCATTTGAAGTAAATAAGGTATTGATTTCATATTCCAAACTTTGCATAGCATCGAAGATATCTTTTTTGGTTTTTGCTTTTGCATATTCTTTTTGTCGTTCTGGCGAATCGATCCATTCTTCCGCATCTTTTAGATGTTTTTTATAGTTCAATTCTGCAAAAGGAGCAAGCAATTCATCTGTTCGGTCGGCAGAACAGCCACCATATTGACTTGACGCTACATTGGCAATAATCTGTGAGATTTGTGCTGTGGCGGTCTGGATAGATTTTGGCGATTCGACTTCGGCATTGCCGATTTTGAACCCATTGTTCAGCATGCCTTTGAAATCAATCAAGCAGCAATTCGTCATCGGTGTATAAGGATGATAATCCAAATCATGGTAATGGATATCGCCTTTTTGATGCGCATTTGCTATATGTGGTGGCAACATTTTCAGTCCGATTGATTTTCCAACGATCCCGGCTGTCAGATCTCGCTGTGTATTGAAAACATTACTGTCTTTATTTGCGTTTTCGTTCACGACAGTTTGGTCCTTGTTGATTAGCTTTTCAATCGAAAAGTTGATATCTGTTGCTTTACTGCGAGCAAAATCTCGTTTGGTACGATAATTGATGTACTCTTCTGCTAATTCATATTCGTTTTTTTCTAGTAATATATGTTCCACGATGTTTTGAATCTCATAGATTTTGACATTTTCAGCAAACCGGCTTTTGATTTCTTGGACAACCAAGTCTGCAATCATTTGAATTTTTTCGTAAGTAAGTGGTGATAATGAGCCGTGAATTTTCTTTTCTGCTTTGATCAGTGCTTCATTGATCTTTTGTTCATCGAAATCAACATGGCGGCCATCGCGTTTGATGACTTTCATCTGGGATGTCTCTGGCTGCTGAGTAACGACAGTTTTTTCTTCATAATTTACTTTCATTATCTTCAACTCCTGCTAAATTGTTCTTGTCTATCATAAAACAAAATCTGGGAAGGAGCAACTAAATATCGGCTATATATAGTATTCAATGTGCTGTATAATTGGATTTCTATACTATATGTAGTGTATATTTTATTGTGAAAAAAGGTGAAAACTTGTAGCTGGTGGATTTGTTTTTTGCATATTTAATTTTGCTGAATAAAATAATTGAATAAAATTTTTTATTCAGTCCAAGTAAAAATGACAAAAACATAAGAGCAAATTATTCGTAGATATGCTACTATGCAAATAAATAGAAATGAAAAATGAAAGAGGAGGAGAAGAATTGGAAAAGATGATCGAAGTGAAACATCTAAGTAAAAGCTACGGCAGCAAACTTTCTCCCGTCAAAGCCTTAGATAATATCTCATTCACAGTAGAAGAAGGCGAGTTTGTTGGGATTATGGGCCCAAGTGGTGCAGGAAAGACAACGCTGATGAATATCTTGTCCACGATCAATTTGCCTACGATGGGCAGTGTCTCGATCCAAGGAAAAGAAATCACAAAAATGAAAAATAGTGAGCTCAGTGACTTTCGTCGAAAAAAACTAGGATTCATTTTTCAAGAGTTCAATTTGATCGATACCCTAAATGCAAAAGACAATATCCTATTGCCCCTAGCAGTTGAACGGATGACTAAAGAGGAAATGGAAAAGAGAGTAAGACATGTAGCTCAATTGTTGAATATAGAAGAACTGCTCAAACGGTATCCCGATGAACTTTCTGTCGGACAGAGACAACGAATTGCAGCTGCTAGAGCACTTGTTGTTCAGCCACAAGTGATTTTTGCAGATGAACCAACTGGCTCTTTGGACTCGAAGTCGGCTACAGAATTGTTGAACTACTTGAAGACCATGAATCAAAAAGAAAAAGCAACGATACTGTTAGTCACCCATGATCCATATACAGCAAGCTACTGCGATAGAATTTTATTTATTAAAGATGGTGTGATTTTTTCTGAAGTTGTCAGAAGAGGGACAAGAAGAGAGTTCTTTGAGAAAGTAATAGACATGCAGGCGACGATTGGCGGAGGAGGAAAAATGAATGCTGTATAAACTAGCCGTTAAAAGTTTTTTTCGGCAGTCACGAGGCTATCTTGTTTATTTTTTCAGTTTGACTTTATCCGTAATGATCTATTATTCCTTCAGCGCAATGACCTACGATCAATTTTTAGTCAGAAGAGCAAGTCAAGATACTTCGATAGATGGTGGATTGAGTTTTGGCGGATTTATCATTACTGTTGTTTTGCTTTTTTTCGTATTCAGTGCCAACCGATTTTTCTTGAATAGAAGGCAAAAGGAAATAGGCATCTATCAGCTTTTTGGTATGAATAAACTGCAGATATCAGGTATATATGTGTTAGAAATCATGATAATTGGATTGTTCGCCTGCATTTCTGGGATATTACTCGGTATTATTTTTTCCAAACTCTTTTCAATGATTTTGGTTCGAATGATGGATATGGATCTTACTAGTCCATTTTTTATCTCCATTCCATCAGTAGTAGATACTTTATTTGCTTTTTTCATCATCCTTTTAGCAGTATCTGTATATTCAATATGGAAAATATGGCGCTATCCAATGATTCGAAGTTTTGGAGAAAAAGAACAAGCAGATAGTTCAACAATGCGCTTCAGGACAAGGCACCGATTACTCGCAGTCATCGGGTTACTGCTTTTAATGAGCGGATATTTTGGAGCTAGTCATTTTAGGGAAATCACTTCATGGATGATCAGTTATCATTATCTTGATACATTAGTTTTCTTTTTTTCTTTTTTAATTTTTTTCGTTTGTGTGGTCGGTACTTATTTGTTTTTCTGTTATACATTTCGGTTATTTTTGATCATATTGAGTAAATGGAAGATTTATTACTATGGTATCAATTTTTTGATAATGGGTAACACGCAAGTTCATTTGCTCAAAAGTTGGCGTACAAATTCTCTGATTACAGTCATTCTCGGAATTTCTTTAATGACAATTGGCGGCACGGCTAGTATCTCTACTATTTTATCCTACCAGGAGAAAGTTTCCTCCCCGATGGACTATCAGTTTGATGTTGAGACAGAGAAAAAAATCAAGCCGATTCTAGCAGAGGAAGGGCAGAAGATAACTAAAGAAATCACCTTGCATTATAAAGTCATTGGGAGTATCTATAGTCAAAATCTCGAAGAACCTATGTTTCAAACTGCTAATCTGATCACGGAAACACAATATCAAGCCTTCAGAAAAGTTAATCCAGATTTGCCGAACATTTCTTTGAAATCACCTGGTCATACTGTTTTGCTTGATCAAATGCAAACTCTTTTTCGGAATATTTCATTATATGGATCTAGTATTGGACTGCCAGATAATCAAGAATTGAAGATTCAACAAATGCTTCCAAGTGTATTAGGTGACGAAACAATCGTATATCTAAGTCCTGTACTGATTGTAGATGATACCGTTTTTGAAAAAGCAAAAGGTGTGGATTATCAAGTAGTCAATGTAGATGTATCAGGTGGAAATAATGAAAAAATAGATGAACGACTGAGCAATGACCTGTCGATAAAGTGGCTCAATGCTGTTTATTATTCTTATGATATCGTAAATGGAAGTCTACAAGGAGAAATTAGCACAAAGAAACTTCCGGATGACCAAATGAAGGAAGCACAATTTAGCCAAGAAAGCTCTCGTTTGAATTTCTCTTCCAGCTATTCGAAATTGCGTGCAGTCAATCGGCGAATCGGTATCAATATTTTTGTCACACTATTTGTCGGGATGATCGTGATTATTGCTACTGGTAGTATTTTGACAGTCCGGCAATTAGCAGAAGCAGAGGAAGAAAAAGAAAATTATCACCTATTGACTAAGCTGGGGATTCCACAAAGAAGGATCAGACGGATGATCTTCGAGCAAAACGCACTTACCTTCTTTCCACCCATGATATTAGGGATCACTCACGCAGTATTTGCAATCAATGTCTTCACTCAGTATATAAAAACTGCCGATTACTGGTTGGCTTATCTTGTGAGTGGCTTATTGATCCTTATCTATCTTTTGCTTTATGTCATTACGAGTCAGTTATATTGTCGGATTATCGAGGAATGATATACGGAATAAGACAAGATAATAAATAGAACTAAATTTTGAATACCATTTATTTGGAATAAGAGGTTGTGACACGATTTTTGTCACAACCTCTTTATTTTTTATATTTTTTAAAAGTACGAGAAATTATAAAGAAAAAAGCAGTGATTTGATGTGCTATTTTTATAAAAGCTATGTGACAAAACTGTTAGTAAAAAAACGGTTTCTGTAAGCTAGACACATGTTTCTTTTTGTCAAAATTAGTTACACTTTGTGTGAGGTTATATGAGGAGGGAATCCAATGAACAAATGGCGTTCTAATCCAAAATTGAATTATTGGGGAAAATTCATCATTCGAACAATTTTTTATAGTGCAGTACTGCTGTTCCTGATTTATCTGTATAACTATAAAAATATTCAAGGAGGAACTTTTATCTATAACGAATTTTAGGAGGAAGAGTATGGAAATCAAAACGATTATTGAAGCAATCGATGATTGGGGAATAAATGAACCTGATCGAGTTGCTTATCAGGCGGATGAGACGCATACTTTTGGTGAATTGAAACAAGCATCAGACGCACTTGCTTATTATTTAGAAAAAAAGGTAGAAGGCGATGGACCAATTGTCGTTTTTGGCAATTTGGAGTTTGAAATGATTGTCTCATTTCTAGGGGTTGTCAAATCTGGCCATGCCTATTTGCCGATTGAAGAGCATACACCCAAGGAGCGTATCCTGTCGATCTTTCGGGTGGCTAAACCATCTATGGTCATCAGTATCGGGGACTGGATAGAAGATATTCCTTCGGTTCCTGTCATAACAAAAAAAGAATTTCAAGAAATCAAGAAGATACCAGTAGGATTTTATCCCAGAAATAGCGTAAAAGGTACAGAAAATTTTTATATTATTTTTACTTCTGGTACTACTGGAGAACCAAAAGGCGTACAAATCAGTCATGATAATCTAGTCAGCTTTGTTCAATGGACGATGGAAGACTTTGGGATCAAGCCTGGTATGCATTTCTTAGCCCAAGCGCCATTTTCTTTTGATTTATCGGTATTTTCTATTTATCCTGCATTAGTTTCTGGCGGAATGCTGAAGCCGTTAAATAAAGCAGTTGTTCAAGACTTTCGTCAATTATTCGCGACATTGCCAGCCTTGAAGTTGAATGTGTGGGTTTCTACTCCATCATTTATGGATATTTGCTTGATGGAACCTACATTCAATGGAGAAAATGTGCCGGAATTGGACATGTTTTTATTTTGCGGAGAAGAATTGACGAAAAAAACTGCAGAAAGTCTATTTGATCGATTCCCAAATGCACGGATATATAATACTTACGGTCCAACAGAAGCAACTGTAGCTATTTCAAGTATTCAGATTGACCAGCATGTACTAGATAGTTATGACCGACTACCGATTGGCTACGTAAAAAAAGACACGAAAGTTTCTATTGTCCAAGAAGGCAAACCTGTTTCAAAAGGAGAAACGGGTGAAATCATTATTGCAGGACCAAGCGTATCAAAAGGTTACCTGAACAATCCCGAAAAGACAGCTGCTGCGTTCTTTTGTCAAAATGACTTAGCAAGTTACCATACAGGGGATGCAGGTAGACTAGATGAAGATGGGCTTTTATTTTATGAAGGACGTATGGATCAGCAGGTCAAATTACATGGATACCGGATTGAACTCGGGGATATCGAACATTATCTGCTCCAAGACAACCGAATCAAACAAGCTGTCGTCGTACCAAAATACCAAGGAACAAAAGTACAGCAGCTGGTTGCTTTTGTCGTATTAGAAAACAAAACGAAACAGCCGGATTTTCAGTTGACTAAATCTATCAAAGAACAACTACTAGAAGTTGTGATGGATTATATGATTCCTCAGAAGTTCCATTATGTCGATCTGCTGCCTCAGACAGTTAATGGAAAAATCGATCGAAAAAAATTAACAGCTGAGGTGAATCCTGAATGATGTTACCTCATATGATCCCTTATGCAGAGCCGTTTTATTTTTTTCTTTTAGCCATTGCGCTTGTACCGATCGTTCTATCTTTATTGATATGGGAAAAAAGATTACCAGTTTATCAATCAGCAGTGACACTTTTCTTTTTATTTGTCAGCTTTGGAGGTAATTATTGGCAACAGGGAGCGGCGCTGATTGGGTATGTTTTGTGGCAGACGATACTTGTATGGGGCTATTTTGTTTATCGGCAAAGGAAAAATCAGACAGGATGTTTTTTTGCCGCCGTTATTTTAGCGATAATTCCACTGTTTTTAACGAAAGTGACTCCTTTTTTTGAACATGGAAAAGCATCGTTACTTGGTTTTTTAGGAATCTCTTATTTAACCTTTAAATCTGTACAAATGATCATGGAAATAAGAGATGGCATGATCAAAACATATAAGCCATTTCGTTATATCCAGTTTCTGCTGTTCTTTCCAACAATCTCTTCTGGACCAATCGATCGCTATAGGAGATTTGAAAAAGATCAGCTCCATCCGCCTGTTCGTGATAAATATGTTGATCTTTTGGGAAAAGGCGTCCAAAATATTTTTGTCGGTTTTTTATATAAATTCATTATCGGTTATTATTTTGGTCAAGTACTGCTTCCTGTAGTGGGACGCATTGCCTTACAGCATGGTGGTATTTCATGGGCATTAGTAGGTTATATGTACGTGTACAGTATGTATTTGTTTTTTGATTTTGCTGGCTATAGCTTATTTGCAGTCGGTACAAGCTACATGATGGGGTATCAGACACCAATCAATTTCAATAAACCTTTTTTATCATGGAATATCAAAGAATTCTGGAATCGTTGGCATATGACGCTGTCCTTTTGGTTCCGTGATTATGTATATATGCGATTGATGTTCTTCATGATGAAGAAAAAATTTTTTAAAAGCAAGATCGTAATGTCAAATATCGGTTATTT
The DNA here is from genome assembly GCF_031143325.1 of Enterococcus sp. FR204. Classification (NCBI taxonomy): domain Bacteria; kingdom Bacillati; phylum Bacillota; class Bacilli; order Lactobacillales; family Enterococcaceae; genus Enterococcus; species Enterococcus sp. FR204. The sequence continues at coordinate 51,611 of NZ_JAKZIW010000009.1, forward strand.
TGCTTTGTTTCTTCTAATGGGTATATGGCATGGATTGACGTGGTACTACATCGTATATGGACTGTATCATGCTTGTCTGATCTGTCTGACAGATGCATGGATCCGATTTAAGAAGAAGCATAAAGAGCAGTTGCCTTCTAACAAATTTACGCATGGCTTAGCCGTATTTTTGACATTTCAAGCAGTATGTTTTAGCTTCCTGATTTTTTCAGGATTTTTAGATAAACTTTTTTTTAGCTAACGAATAGTGACATATTAATTTATATAACAAAGGAGAAAAGGAAAATGGAAGAACAAATTTTATCAATCTTAGAAGAAATAACAGGAACAGATGAAGTAAGAAAAAATCGTGATATTGATCTATTTGATGAAGGGTTGCTTGATTCTTTAGCATCTGTTCAATTATTAGTCGAGCTAGACGGAGAGCTGGATATCCAAGTCCCTGTATCTGAATTCGAGCGAGAGGATTGGAGCACACCGAATAAAATCATTCAACAAGCAACTGCATTGAAGGGTTGAGTATGAAAAAGAAACTTTTTGCTATTTTCGGCCCGGTTGTTTTAGCTGTTGGCTTACTGTTTGTGTTTTTTACCTCCTCCTATCAAGTAGATATCTCTAATCCAGAAACGATTAGACGTGCCTCTTCTTCCATGTCAGTGAACGTGTTGAAAGGAGATGCGATAAAAAATTATGCATTATCTGAAAAACAATATATTCCTTTTTTTGGCTCAAGTGAATTAAGCAGAATCAGTCCATTTCATCCGTCTGTTCTGGCAGAAAAATACCAGCGAAACTATCGTCCATTTTTGCTGGGAGCACCCGGGACACAATCGTTAAGCCAATATATGATGATGCGCTCTGCAGGAGATGCTATGAAAAACAAGAAAGTCGTCTTTATTATTTCTCCTCAGTGGTTCGTTAAAAACGGTGTAAAAACTGATTACTTTAATACGTATTATTCTGAACTTCAAACATACGACTGGTTGTTTTCAATGAAGAAAGTAACGCCTGCTGATCGCTATTTAGCTAGAAGATTATTAACTTTCTCAAAAGTAAAAGAGAATGATACGTTGACGGTGATTCTGCAAACGATCAAAAAAGGGAAGCTACCTTTACCTGAATCTTTGAATCAGCTGCGCAGCCAATGGAACATGCTGAAGAGAGAGGATGAAGTATTCAGCAATATTGGGTTGAAAGATCGACAGCAAAAAATCGATCATGAGTCAAAACGATTACCAAAACAATACCAAGAAACAGAATTATCCATTTTAGCAAATCAAATTGGAGAACGAGAAACGACGAATAATCCATTCGGGTTGAAAAACGATTTTTATACGCATCGTATCCGAGCCCACGAGCCAGAGCTCAAACAGTCACAAAAAAATTGGGATTATCGTTTTTCGCCAGAATTTTCTGATTTTCAGCTGGTCTTGGATCAATTAGCAAAAAACCATAACGAAGTATTGTTCATCATCCCACCGGTTAACGAGAAATGGAGCGATTATACCGGACTATCTCAAGAAATGTTACAAGGATTTGCCAAAAAGATCAAATTTCAATTAAATAGCCAAGGATTCAATCGAATAGCTGATTTTGTCAATCAAGCGGGTACCAACTATTTTATGGAAGACACGATCCATCTAGGCTGGAAAGGCTGGTTGGCTGCAGATCAACAGATCAGACCGTTTTTAGAAGAAAATCATATTACTGCTAGTAAGTATCATCTTGACGATGCTTTTTTTAGCAAATCTTGGCAACATCAAATACCAGATAAACTACAATTAAAATAAAGAAAACAGGCGAGTGTTGCTCGCTTGTTTTCTTTATTTTTGAATATTCTGAATAAAAGATAAAAATACCAAGTTTGCCTGAACAAAAATCATAAGCAATGGTATAATCACAATATGAATATAGAAATGGGGGAAAACATTTGGATACAAAAGAAGAACAGCTACTTATTGATTTAACTTCTGCAAAAGGAGTACCTGGAAATGAAGAAGAGGTAAGAGAAGTATTCAGAGAATATGCCAAACCATTCGCTGATGATATTTTTTATGACGGTTTAGGCAGTGTGATTGCCAAACATGGTGCTGGCGGAGGCCCCAAGGTCTTTATTTCTGGACATATGGACGAAGTTGGTTTTATGGTAACAAAAATAACCGAAAAAGGATTCTTGGAATTCCAAACTCTTGGAGGTTGGTGGGGGCAAGTCATGCTTGCTCAGCAAGTTGAAATCAAAACACGTGAAGGGAAAATCGTCCACGGTGTGATTGGTTCCAAACCACCACATGTTTTAACACCTCAAGTAAGAAATAAACCTTATGAAATAAAGGATATGTTCATTGATATTGGCGCATCAAGCCAAGAAGAAGCCAAAGAGTGGGGCATACGTCCTGGAGATATGGTCACTCCATATATTGAATACAAACGAATGAATGGCAGTAAATATTTACTGGCAAAAGCATGGGATAATCGTATCGGGACAGCTGTTTCTCTGCGAGTATTAGAGAATCTATCTAAAGAAGCACACCCAAATGTTTTATTCGCAGGAAGCGATGTGCAAGAAGAAGTAGGCTTGCGAGGTGCTCGAACAAGTACACACCTTGTAAATCCCGATATTGCTTTTGCTTTAGATACTGGTACAGCAGGAGACACTCCAGGAATGACACCAAAAGAAGCAGATTCGATTTTAGGAAAAGGCCCACAGATTTTGATTTTTGATGCATCTATGATCCCGCATAAAAAATTATTGAATTTTGTTATTGATGTAGCAGAGGAAATGGATATTCCATTCCAATATACAGTGATTTCTGGCGGAGGAACTGATGCAGGACAAATGCATTTGACAAGAGATGGTGTTCCGTCTGTAGCCATTACCGTTCCTGTTCGTTATCTGCATTCCCATACATCAGTGATTCATGAAGATGATTATTTGAATACAGTGAAACTAGTCACAGAATTAGTGAAACGGCTTGATAGTGAAACAGTTGAAAAAATTCGGAGTTATGAATAATGAATAATAGAATACCTATTTCTGAATATCGGAAAAAAGCACGAGTTTCTTTGGAAAATCAATGGGGAATCAATACTTGGCTTGTTTTCTTATCTATAATATTTACGAGCGTCATCCAGAACTTTTTTGACGGTTTCAGTCCTTTTCCGGAAGAAAGCATGCAGCAGCACTTATTGAGTTTTCTAGTCGATAATTTACTTTTATTCGCATTCAACTATGCATTGTTTTACATTGCGCTAGTAGTTGTACGGGGTGGCAGACCAAAAAGTAACCTTTTATTTTCAGTTTTCCAAAGAAAGTATTTTGGTTCGATACTTGGCATCAATTTGATCAATTCAGTCATCAACTGGCTACTCAACAGTTTAATCTTTCTGCCCATGTTTTTAATCAGCGGAGTGAGTACTTATATGCAGCTGCTTTTCAGTTCAAATGCGGTACCTACGGGTGTCATGCCAGAAGATTTTCTTGATATCAGCTTTGTTTTATCGATGATAGGGATGATTTTTGTTTCAGCACTCATCATGAGTATTGTTGGCGGTTTATTCCAATTTGCTGCATGGACAAAGTTCGACTATCCTGATTTGTCGGTTATTCAATGTTTGAAATATGGCTGGTTTTTATTGAAAGATAGAATTGGTACGTATATTTTGTTGCAGCTGTCTTTTATCGGCTGGTATTTGCTAGGAGCAATCGCTTTGTTCATCGGTCTTTTGTGGGTCATTGTTTATGTGAATGTGTCAGTTGCAGAATTTTATGAACAAGCACGGATTGAAAAAGGAGGTCCAGACGCCTATTTTACTTAGCATGTAAGCAGTTTATTCATCAAAAAAATAACTTTTGTGGTAGGATAAATCTTTGAGGGGGAATGTACGATGAAATTAACTGTTTTAGGATGCTTAGGAGCGTATCCTTATAAAAATCAAGGGACAACAGGTTATTTGCTTCAATCTGACGGGTTCAATTTGTTGATCGATGCAGGTAGTGCTACGCTGATCAAATTACAAGAACACCTTGATCCACTTGATCTAGATGCTGTGATCCTTAGCCATTATCATCATGATCATATTGCTGACCTTGGTGTATTACAGTATTACTGGCAACTTCATCCTAAGAGAAATCCGGAGACATTGCTTTCAATTTATGGACACACAAAAGATTCCATTCACTTTGAAGAATTGACGATGGAAAATGTCTCAAAAGGACATCCTTATTTTGAAGCTGAAGAATTAAAAATTGGTCCTTTTCTGATTACTTTTATGGAAACAATCCATCCAGTAGTATGTTACGCCATGCGTATCGTAGAAGAAACAACGGGGAAAGTATTCGTATTTACAGGTGATTCAGGTTATTTGGAAAGTTTCGCTGATTTTGCGAAAGATGCTGATTTGTTTCTAGCAGATACCTATCTTTTTGAAGGAAATGAACATCATCATGCCCATTTCACTTCAAAAGAAGCTGGAGAACTTGCGAAATCAGCTAACGTAAAGAAACTTGTACTTACACACCTACCTCAGTTTGGTGATTTAGAACAATTGAAAAATGAAGCGCAAAAGGCAGCAGGCAAAGGAATTGATGTAGAACTTGCTGCAGTTGACAAAGTGTTTAACATTTAGGAGGAAGAACATGATTTTTGTACCAAATGAAAACCACGACCCAAGAATCAATTTAGCAATTGAACAATATTTGCTGCAAGAAATGCCTTTAGATGAACCTATTTTGCTCTTTTATATCAATAAACCTTCAATCATCATCGGCAGAAACCAAAATACGCTTGAAGAAATCAATCGAGATTATGTGGAAGAAAATGGCATTCATGTTGTCCGTCGCTTAAGTGGAGGCGGAGCTGTCTACCATGATTTTGGAAACCTGAACTTTAGTTTTATCATGCCTGATGATGGGGATTCATTCCGTGACTTTGCGAAAGTAACACAACCAATCATCCAAGCACTTCATGAATTGGGTGTTGCTGGGGCGGAATTGAAAGGCCGAAATGATCTAGTCATTGATGGCATGAAATTTTCTGGCAACGCGATGTATGCTACCAACGGTCGGATGTTTGCTCATGGAACAATTATGTTCGACTCTGATATCAATGAAGTAGTCAATGCATTAAAAGTAAAAAAAGACAAAATCGAATCAAAAGGAATCAAATCGATCCGTTCTCGTGTAACGAATATCAAACCATTTCTTCCAGAAGAGAAGCAAAAAATGACAACAGAAGAATTTCGTCAAGAAATCTTGTTGAAAATTTTCGGCGTAGAGTCAGTAGAAGAAGTAAAAACGTACGAATTGACTGATGAAGATTGGAAAAAAATCAATCGAATCTCTGAGGAATATTATCGAAATTGGGATTGGAATTACGGGAAGTCTCCAGATTTCAATTTCTCTCGCCAAAAACGTTTTTCTATCGGTTCGATTGAAGTCCATTTGAATGTCTCAGAAGGAATGATCAAAGAAGCAAAAATCTTTGGCGATTTCTTCGGACTAGGAGATATCTCTGACGTGGAAAAAAAATTGGTTGGACAGAAATATGATAAAGCATCTCTATCAAAAATAGTCAGCCAAATTGATGTGAAGAAATATTTTGGTGCGATAGAACCAGAAGAATTGCTTACCTTACTTTATTGAAAATAAAAAATAGCGGAATCCACATATATGGATTCCGCTATTTTTTATACAGGATTCGGGTAATTTCGAGAGAGTTGAACAGTGATCCGATCAATGAAAGTATCTTTTTCCTGCGTTAGTGTTCCTGTGTAACGATCCGCTACGTCTTTCATCATCATTAAGTCAAAACGTTCCTGATCATCTAATTCTTCTGTGATGCCTCGACTAAATAGATTTGTATCGTAATGTGCACTATGTTCGCAACAAATGACGAAATGTTCCTCTTGTTCGTGTATCGACAAATAAATTTTTCGATACAGTGGATTTTCGATGGCATGAGTTTCTCTAAAGGAATGCTCTAAAGCGTGGATCAAAAGTTGAGCCAGATCGTCATCGTTGATAGGAAGTTCTTCGAGAAGATCTGCTTGGAAGGTTATCTGAATATTCCGTTTGGCAGCTAACTTCTGGTAACGCGCTAAGATAAGATTTGTCACCTGGTGGTTGCAAAAAGAACACAGCATTTCGAAATTTTTTGCTTCTTCTAATATCTTTTCCACATAGTTTTTAGCTTTTGTTTGGTCCGTATGCATTAAATCTTGCAGATTCTCCATCTCTTGGACAAATTCCAGGCGAAGTGTATTTACTTCTTGGATATGCTGTCGAAGCTGCTCATAATGTTGCTCCAACAAATCATTTTTGATTTTTAAGAAATCTACTTGTCTCCGATCTTTGTCGGTATTTAAGATGTGATCGATTAGATTGTAGCTGATAATAACGATTAGAATGATAATATACAAAATCGTAGACCAATTGATCGTTGTTTGATAGATACCTAATGCCGTTTGGATGTAAATCAAGCAATGGATAATGGCTACCAAGACGATCCAAGGTGTACAAGCTACATAAAAACGGTTATTCTTATATGCTTCGCCAATGCATGCAAGTGAAGTGACTAAAGTGCTTATAACACTAGCAATATTAGCAATCGGCATTAATTCAGGAAGTTCTGCAGGAGTAAAAGTTGCATAAAGCAGAACGCCGATAAAAATCAAAAGTTGGAACGTACAAAAAATTCCGTACCATTTTTTATAGTAAAACATTCGGCTCCAATAGTGGCAGATGATGAAAGCTGAAGTTAAGATAATAAATAAATGAGATAAAAAAGAATGAACGAATGGTTCAAAAAGAATACCACTTAAAATATCTTCTGATACAGCTTCAAATCCTAATGCCAAAGCAAAGCAACTTAAGAGAATAAGTGAGTATTCAAGACGTTTTTGTTTATACATCAAGTAGATCGTATAGAAAAAGGTCCCTATAGCGATAAAAACAGCGATTATCATCGTCAATACTTGCGGCACTGATTGTGAATAAATAAAACTAATCAATGGTCCAGTTGTTCCTAGATAAACTTTCGGTGGCAGTCCAGCATAGTTCTGATAAGGAGATGAGACTGTAAGAGTCAATTTTTTTCCGATATAATTTGCTGGTAAATCTATCACAGCCAATGAGAGTCCGGGATTGCTTTCTTCCTGATAATCTTTCCGTTGGTATAAAATCTTTTCGCCTAGATATACAGTAATCCATTGATGGTTTCCTTTGATTAGTAAATTTGCTTCGTCCAACGGTTTTTCAAGTGTCGTTTCCATAATGAATGTTTCGTCTTTATCCACGGTAGGAATCGTACGAGTGTACTTGCTGTCAAACTTAAAATCAGGATCATCTTTTGTATAGAAAACCCACGAATCTTTTATTTCTTTCATTTGATTGCTGTCCGCAGGAGAAAAAATAAAATAAAAGAAATAAGCAATTCCTGTTAAAAATAACAATGATAATATAATGATTATGCTCCACTTTATACGTAAATAAAAAGATTCTTTTTTATTATATATGTTATTAAAAAAAGCCATAAAGGTATTCCTTTCTAAAACTCGTAATGTTAGGGTAAACGTTTTTTAAACTAACGTCAATTATTTATAATAAAAAATGAGATAAAGATGAGGAAATAGAATTAGAAACATGTAATTATTAAAGGGGAACATTTTTACAGCTATAATTTGAAAAAAATTTATCGTTATTATATGATTAAGAAGGATTGAATAAAGAAAGAAGTTGAAAACGATGCCTGATTACAAAAAAATAACTTTTATAAGTTCTATAACGTTGATTATATTTTTAATTCTTATTCTTCTCGTCGTCTTGGTTCCCCGAATTTTTGGTTTGACTCCTTATATTATTGAGGACAAAGAAATGAGTCCATATTATGCACAAGGAAATCTGATATATGTACGACCGAAAAATACAAATGAGATTTTAGTCGGAGATATTATTACATATTATGAAAATTCAGGAAAAAAAATCTCGACGCGTCGCGTAATAGCCGTTGAAAACAACCACGAAGATTTTTATACAAAAGCTGATACAAAGACTTATATTGAGCCTGGAGTAGTAAAAAAGAGAAATATTATCGGTAGTCCCATCTTTCAGATTCCATATATTGGACTAGTCCTTTCAAAAACGGCATTTGCATGGATTCAGGGGTTATTCTTTACGATTGCTTTTTGCCTAACAGGAATCACAGCATGGAATACTTTTGTAGAGTTGAAAAAGAAGCGGAGACGAACACAGAAATTTTTGTAAGAATGTTAAAAACATAAATGTATTCCAGAGATCCAACGACTCTTCTGAACATGAAACACGAGAAAACACTCATGCAGCTTGTAGATTTAGTCAGTTGTTCGTATAATGTGTGAAGAGGAGGAGTAGTATGCGCAATGAAATGATGCATCGTCCTGTAGTCAAAGAAGAACTATTGGATTTTATGCGTACCCAGCAAAAAAAATTACCGGGTGAGCTAGGCAAACTGGAAGAAGAAGCTCATGTAGCAGAAGTACCAGTTATTCCCCATGAAACAGTTGTATTTTTGAAATTTTTACTTGGACAGCTTCAGCCTGAACGAATCTTGGAGATCGGAGCAGCTATCGGTTTTTCATCAAGTGTCATGGCCACGACAATCGGAGAAAACGCTCATGTTACGACAATTGATCGTTTCGATGTCATGATCGAGAAAGCTAAAAAAAACTATGAACGTCTAGGACTGACAGATAAAGTGACTTTGCTTGAAGGTCAAGCAGCAGATATCTTGCCGGAGTTGTCTGGTCCGTATGACTTTATTTTTATGGATAGTGCAAAATCAAAATATATTGAATTTTTACCTGAATGCTTACGTTTGTTAAGAAAAGGTGGCGTTTTGATGGTAGATGACATCTTCCAAGGAGGAACGATCTTGCTCCCAGATGAAGAGATTCCCCGTGGCAAACGAGCTATCCATCGTAAATTAAATGAATTTCTTCGTGTTGTGATGGATCATCCCGATTTGACATCGACAATCTTGCCATTAGGTGATGGTGTGATCTTAATGACAAAGGAATCAGAAACAATCGAGTTGTGATACATGATTATGGCAGCCTGTAGATAATCGATTGAATCGAGGGCTCAATTCGAACTTGATGTAAAAGTTTCTATATTTGTAAGTCAATTAAAGGATACAGGAAATCTAAATAAACAGGAGTAGCATGAAGTCAATGTAGCTCCTGTTTTCAATTGATAACCTTAGAACAGCTGAAGGAGAATGTCTCGTTTTAAAAGATTGATTTAGTAGTTGGGCCAAAATAATTCATTATTTGCTAATTAAATAACTATTTCGTATTGACAGAAGCAATTTAATTATCTATAATTATTGATGTTCCGCTGATTCTTGTCATAGTAGCTCAGCTGGATAGAGCATCCGCCTTCTAAGCGGACGGTCGGGGGTTCGAATCCCTCCTGTGACGCTAAAAAACCGTTAGAAACTGAGGTTTCTAACGGTTTTTCTTTATTTTTTGTGCCAATATTGTTTGTTTTTAAAGGCAAATAAAATAAAAAAACATCCTTATCGAGTACAATTATAAGGAGCAAAAAAATAAAATTCATCAGAAAAGAGGAAGAAGATATGACGATACTATCGAAAATTTTAGTGACTCTAGTTGCAATTGAATTTTTTTATATCATGTATATCGAAACGGTGAGAACTGATTCTGACACGACAAGTAGGGTTTTTAAAATGAGTAAAGAAGAGTTAAGCAGAAAATCTGTTCAAACATTGTTTAAGAACCAAGGAGTGTACAATGGACTATTAGGAGTGGGACTACTTTATGGAGCTTATCTTTCTTCCGCATCTAAAGAAATCACAAGTATGCTATTAATATCTATTTTTTTTGTTGCATTATATGGCAGTTTGACTAGCGATCGTTGGATTTTACTCAAACAAGGTGGGCTAGCTCTGTTGGCATTGCTTTCTATTTTCTTATAAATATAGAAAAAATAAGAATTTATCTAACAGGAAACTTTGTGAAAAATATTACTTTATCTCATGAAATATGATATTCTAATGAATGGTATTTTAGAAAATTTCATGAAAAAGGAGTTAGATAGGTGTTCAAAAATTATGTTTCCTCACTAAAAAAAGAATTTTCAGGTTATGATCTTTCAAGATTTCAGAAAGATCTTTTGGCTGGGATCACAGTAGCTGCCGTAGCATTGCCTTTAGCCTTGGCTTTTGGGGTGTCAAGCGGAGCTGATGCGGCCGCAGGTTTGATTACGGCTATCATTGCCGGTATCGTTATTGGCGGTTTATCAGGCGGTTTTTATCAAATATCAGGTCCGACAGGTGCGATGGCAGCTATCTTGATGTCTATTGCGGCAACAAAGGGAATGCAAGGTGTATTGCTTGCTACTTTTTTAGCGGGTCTATTTTTACTTGCAGCAGGACTTTTCCGATTAGGAACACTGACTTCTTTTATCCCAGCACCCGTAATTACGGGGTTTACTTCAGGTATTGCTATCATTATTGCATTAGGTCAGATCGATAATTTATTTGGTGTTCACTCGGAAGGTACAAACGTTATTGAAAAACTAAGTAGTTATCAAACGATAGGATTTCCGATAAACACAGTCTCTTTGATCATGGGAGGGCTAGTCATTTTAGGGATGTTTATCTATCCAAAAAAATGGGCGAAACGAATGCCTAGTTCGCTGCTGGCTATCATTTTGGCAACAGCAGTTATGCTATTGTTCCATTTACCAGTAGCAACTGTGGGTAAGATTCCACAAACATTGATCAGTAGTAATCGTTTGAATATGGGAGATTTTAGCTTTTCTGCCTTGCAACAAGTGGCAGTTCCAGCTATTAGCATTGCTTTATTAGGAATGATTGAAAGCTTGCTATGTGGTGCTTCGGCTGGCCGAATGGCAAATAAGCCCTTAGATAGCAATCAAGAATTAATGGCGCAAGGAATTGGAAATCTGTTGCTTCCTTTCTTTGGCGGGATTCCTGCTACTGCGGCCATCGCCCGTACAAGCGTGGCCATCAAATCTGGTGCACAAACTAGATTAGCTGGTATGATACATGCAGTTGTCTTACTGCTCTCCATGCTTGTTTTTGCGCCAGTGATGTCACAGATTCCAATGCCAGCACTTGCAGGTGTTTTGATCGTGACGGCTTGGCGTATGAATGAATGGGAAACGATCAAGGAGCTATTTACTAATAAATGTTGGTCAGCAGTTCTATTGTTTATCCTTACGATGATTTGTACAGTTATCTTTGATTTAAGTATTGCTATCGTGATCGGGGTGATCGGCGGCTGTGTATTTTTTGTTGTCAAAAGCGCTGCTATCACGATTTCATTAGAAACGATCGATTGGCAAAGAATGGGGCTGCCAGAAACGGAAAAGCTGAATAACTGGACAGTAGTGTATATTAGTGGTCCACTGTTTTTTATGTCTTCAGAAAAACTCAAAAATAAATTGGAAGAACTAAATCATCACGATGGTGTCATTTTCTCCATGCGAGGCGTACCAAGTATTGATTTGACGGCACGTGCAGTTTTTGATGAATTTCAAGAAAAAGCAGAGCAAAGAGGACAAACGATTATCTATACTTCCTTGCAGCCAGAAGTAGAAAAACAACTTTCTCACTTGTGGGAACATACATTCACGCATCAACATCAAACAGTTGCTCATGCGTTGACAGCTTTACATGCGAAATATACTGCAATTAGCCATTAAAACAATGAAAAAGAACAGACAAGACTGTAAACTGAAGATTTTATGGTCTTGTCTGTTCTTTTTAATCTTGCTGTAAAAGTGAAGCTAGTACTTGCCAGTCTTGATGGATAACAGGTACAAGGGAGCGATTGTAGAAAATAGCTGCTGGATGAAAAAGTGGAAGAATTCGATAGTTTTTTTCTGACCATTCGTAGGCATCCTTTTGTTCTGTTAATTGTAAGACAGGCCCTGTATAGAGTTGACCATGATTTTTGGTAACCGTATATTCTTTGCCAAGTAAACGTTGAAGACCAATGTTTCCAAGTGTCGCAATTAATTTTGGCTGGACCTTCATCAGTTCGTAATCCAATATTGGTGCATGCGCAAATACTTCGGAACGAGTAGGTGTCCGATTTGGATAAACAGTTTCTGACTGTTGTGTCCGTTTATTGATCCGATGAGTCACGCGATACGGGCGGCTCCTTACAGCACTGGTGATATACACCTCTTCTCGTGTTAAGCCAGTTGAAGAAAGTGCCTGCATCAATTCTTTTCCAGCTTGACCGCTAAAAGGAACATGCGTATCAATCTCTGTTTTCCCTGGGGCTTCTCCCACGAGCATCAGTTTAGGATGAAGAGGTCCTTGCCCAGCGATAAATCCTTCTACAGGACGGCCGTTCATTCTTAAAGAAGCTTCTTGTATCAGTTCTTTTGGGTATTCCATTTATGCTCCTCCTTTTTCTTTTATTATAAGAATAAAAGAAACACAATGCGACTATTTTATTTGGTAGAACTGTGAGGATAGAAAAGCAGAAGTATTGCTTGAATTTTTGTTTTACTTTTTGATTTTAAATTTAGTTGACTAACGGTTGCTGTTCTGGTAAGCTAGTACTGTTGTAATTGTGGACTCCACAGCTACAACCGCTCAGAACAAGTAATAAGCACAGCATATGCTGTCACTTCGGATGGCGAGTCTAAGTATATCAGAAGGAGGTGCTTTATAGCATGTACGCAATTATTAAAACTGGTGGTAAACAAGTAAAAGTTGAAGTGGGACAAGCAATCTATGTTGAAAAACTTGACGTTGAAGCAGGAGAAAAAGTTGTTTTTGACGAAGTTATCTTAGTAGGCGGCGAATCTACAAAAGTAGGCGCTCCAACTGTTGCAGGTGCAACTGTTGAAGGTACTGTTGAAAAACACGGCAAACAAAAGAAAGTCGTTACTTTCAAATACAAACCTAAAAAACATTCACACCGTAAACAAGGTCATCGTCAACCATATACAAAAGTGGTTATCGACGCGATCAACGCTTAATAGCGTTTGAGAAAGAAGGCCTATATATGATCAAAGGAACATTTAAGCGAAATGACGCAGGTCAGATCGTTTCATTCACTTTGACCGGGCATGCTGATGCTGGTCCTTATGGAAGTGATATCGTTTGTGCGGGTGTTTCTGCGTTAGCGATCAGCACTGTCAACGGGATTGCCTCATTAGCCGGTTTTGAGCCGATTGTTGAAATGAATGAAGAAGAAGGCGGTTATTTTTATACCGAAGTCACTTCAGGAATGACACAAGAACAAAACAATATTGCTGAGATTCTATTAGAAAATCTTTTATTAGGATTACAATCGATAGAAGCTGAAAACTCAGAATATATCCAAATTAAAACAATTAATGATAAATAGGAGGTGCAGACCATGTTGTTATCTATGAATCTACAATTATTTGCCCACAAAAAAGGTGGCGGTTCTACATCTAACGGCCGTGACTCAGAATCAAAACGTCTAGGTGCTAAACGTGCTGATGGACAAACAGTTACAGGTGGATCAATTCTTTACCGTCAACGCGGTACAAAAATCTATCCAGGTGTAAACGTGGGTATCGGTGGAGACGACACTTTATTTGCAAAAGTTGATGGCGTAGTACGTTTCGAACGTAAAGGCCGTAACAAAAAACAAGTGTCTGTTTATCCAGTAGCTCAAGAAGCTTAATTGAATCTTGTGATTAAAGAGGT
>NZ_JAKZIW010000090.1:0-2345 GCF_031143325.1 Enterococcus sp. FR204
GTAAGCGCCCCATAGAACAGTACCTTACTAACAAATGCACCTCAAGATATACTTGAGCTATCAAGAAGTCTGGAGGTTTTCTATGTATAAATTAAATGAGATTGTTCCTGTCCAATTAGGAAACGAAAAGAGTGCACCAGAAAAAGGTAAACCCGCGGCTGCCAAGTTAGCGATGCGCATCAAAAGAGAGAATGGTTCTGAAGTTTTGATCTATAACGGTATTAACAATTATATTCTTCAAGCTATTTTGAAAGAACTGTTGTCCAATGCTTTATGATTTACTTCAAACCAAACATATTTATATTGTGTGCGGAAAAACAGATTTGCGAAAAGGAATTGATGGTCTTGCCAGTCTTATTCAACAAGAGTATCAACTCGAGCTTTACGAAGATGCCGTTTTTTTATTTTGCGGGAACCGTCAAGACCGTTTCAAACTTCTCTATTGGGACGGTGATGGTTTTCTTCTCTGTTATAAGCGGATAGAAAACGGCAAGTTAAAATGGCCTCGGACGAAAGACGAAGTTCGAACCTTAACGAACCAACAGGTTCGATGGTTGTTAGAAGGATTAAGTATCGATCAACCTCGAGCTATTTTGCCAGGAAAAAAAGGAGTTTTTTAAGCTGGGGGGTTAACACAAAAAATGTGTTGAACCCCTATTTCTTGTGCGTTTCTTGTGGTATTCTGTAACAAAATCAGTTCGATTCAAGGTGGTGAAAAATTTTGGAAACTACAGATACGTTGCTTCAGTTGCTTCAAGAAGCCCATAAAACCAATCAAGCACAACAACAAACCATTCAGAATCTTACAACTGAAATCCAACTATTGAATGAAAAGGTCAATTATTTAACCAACAAATTATTTGGACGCTCTAAAGAGACTCTCTTTGAGGAAACGAATGGGCAATTGAATCTTTTTAGTGATGAAGAAATTTCTGTAAGTGTTCCAGAAGCAGCTGCCACCATTATTCCAGTAAAAGGACATCAACGAGTTGTAGGAACGAAAGCAGACAAAATCAAACACTTACCTATAACAGAGAAAGAACATCTCCTTCCTTTGGAAGAACAATTTTGTGAACATTGCGGTTCACAGATGAAAGATATCGGACGGACAAAAGTACGAGAAGAAATTCGTTTCCATCAGGCTATGTTGGATTGTCTCACCCATTATCAACATACCTATTGTTGTAAAAGCTGCGAAAAAGAAGGACTTTCTTCTTTTAAAAAAGCGATCGTTCCTAAACCTTTGATTTCTAATAGCTTAGGTTCCAATAGTTTAGTGGCGGAAACGATCCGGATGAAATTTGGTCAGAAAGTTCCTGCCTATCGGCAAGAGAACTATTGGAAACAAACACATGGGTTGGATATTTCGAGAGATAATATCACCAATTGGCATATTAAAGCAGTGCAAAACGCGTTAGACCCTTTAGGAGAACGATTAAGAGTCTATCTTAATCAAGAAGAGATTCTACACGGGGATGAAACAAGTTATCGTGTGATTGAAAGTGCCAAAACAGATACCTATTACTGGCAGTTTTGTACAGGAAAAGACAGTCAGCATCCCATCGTTTATTATCACCACGACGAAAGTCGTGCTGGAGATGTTCCGAAAACTTTTCTCAAGGAGTTTACAGGGTATTTACACTGTGACGGCTATAGCGGGTATAATGCCGTGGAAAGTGTACGACTTGTCTATTGTTTCGCGCATGTTCGGCGGAAATTTTTCGAAGCAATTCCAAAAGGAAAGAAAAACACGGATATTCCCGCAGCTCAAGCAGTCAAACAATTGGATAAATGGTTTGTCCTAGAAAAGAAATGGAAAGACTTTTCTCCTGAGAAGCGATTAAGCTGTCGGCAACAAGAACTGCGTCCATTATTTATTGCTTTTTATGAGTGGATGGCAACGATAGATCCTGTTGCAAAATCCAAGTTGGATGCAGCCGTTCAATATGCGTGTAAACTACGAAGTGGTTTTGAACCTATTTTTGAAGATGGTCGTTTAGAACTCACAAATAATCGTGCGGAGCGAAATATCAAAGAGCTGGTGATAGGACGGAAAAATTGGTTGCATTCCACAAGTCTTGAAGGAGCACGAACTTCAGGAATCATTCTGAGTGTATATAAAACAGCAGAACTTAACGGATTGAATCCTGTAAAGTATCTAGAGTTTCTATTTGATAAGATACCAAATCTTCCCGTACTTTCAGCAGAAACTTTAGATCAACTGTTGCCTTGGAACAAGGATGTACAACAACATTTTTCTCGTAACTAAAAACGCCAAACATTCCCGATTCTATTCTATAGGTCGGGTTATTTGACGTACAGGTACTGTTCTATGGGGCGCTTAC
>NZ_JAKZIW010000091.1:0-2268 GCF_031143325.1 Enterococcus sp. FR204
GCTATTTTTTAGATCTCTTTTTTACGAGCACAAAAAAACTGCGGACAATGATTGTCCGCAGTTTAAATGATAAAATTAAGATTGTAATAGTTCTTTCACAATGGCATTTACTTGGTTTCCATCTGCTTTTCCTTTGACTTTAGGCATGATCGCACCCATGACTTTGCCAAATTCTTTCATTGATGAAGCACCAGTTTGCGTGATTGCTTCTTGAACAAGTTGTCGAATTTCTTCGTCGGAAAGTTGTTCCGGCATGTATTTTTCGACTATCACAATTTCACTTTTTACTTTTTCAGCTAAATCGTCACGTCCTGCTTCTTCAAACTCATGCAAAGAATCACGTCGCTGTTTCATTTCGCGAGACAACACCGTTAATTCTTCTTCTTCTGTCAAGTCGTGACCTTCTTTAATCTGCTCGTTTTGTATAGATGACTTGATCATTCGGATGACTTGTAAAGATTCCTTATCTTTCGCTTTCATCGCTGTTTTCATGTCATCGTTTAATCTACTTAGTAGTGACACACTACCAACTCCAATTCATCACAGAACTAGAATTTTTTGCGTTTTCTAGCTGCTTCAGATTTTTTCTTGCGTCTTACACTTGGTTTTTCGTAGAATTCACGTTTACGAGATTCTTGTAAAGTACCCGCTTTTGACACGGAACGTTTGAAGCGACGAAGAGCATCGTCAAGTGATTCGTTTTTGCGAACGACTGTTTTTGACATGTTAATTCCCTCCCTCCGAGCTTAAAAAGTAACCGTAATTGTTATTGAAATATATCTCAAAAAACAAGACTGTCCTGTAAATATTATATCTAATGCTGTTTTGACCGTCAAGGGAATCTTGCTTTTTTTTAAAATTATCAAATGTTATTTTATTTAAATCCTTATTGACAATTTTCACATCTTCCGAAAATCTCGAATCTATGCCCTTCGATCGTACATCCACCGAGCTGTTCTTCGAAATAATTCATTGGACACATATGGATTTCTTTCGTTGTTCCGCACACCGTACAGATAAAGTGATGGTGATGGCCGATTTCCCCTTGACAGCAATGAAAACGAAACTTCATCTCTCCATTTAAATCGGTTTCTTCCAGTAAATCGATTTCTGCAAAATCATGGAGATTTCGATAAATCGTATCGTAACTTACTCCTTTGAATTCCTGATTCATATAGTCAAAAACTTCTTTAGCGGATACGTAGCGATTGCGCTTCACTAAATAAGTTAACAATGCTTCTCTTTTTTTAGTATATTTAAAACCGTTATTTTTCAATGTTTCTAGTGATTGTTCGATCAACGTCTGTTTTTTCATGACTTATTCCTCCAAATCAAAATGATTACGAAGTACACATTCTAGAGTATGGTATAATAAACATAAAAAAAATGCAAGTGAGGTTTTATCCATGTCTTCCGATTCTACAGAAATCGTTACTTTTTTTGTCATCTCCGACTCTGCTGGAGAAACTGCGACAAAACTAGCGCAAGCCACTATGGCCCAATATCCTAGCGTTGAGTTCAATTTATTCCGCAGAACATTTGTGACAGATGAGAAAACATTGATGCAGGCACTGCAAGATGCACTAGAAGAAAAAGCTCTTGTCCTGCACACATTGATCAATCAAGAATTGATCGAGATGACGCGTTCTTTTTGTGAAGAACATCAATTATTTAGTTTTGATGTGATGACTCCGCCGATATCAGAAATCGAGCGCTTAACTGGTATCAAGCCCATTCGGCAACCTGGCGCCCTTCATTTATTGAATGAGAACTATTTCAAACGGATCAAAGCAATGGAATTTGCTGTAAAATACGATGACGGGAAAGATCCTCGTGGGTTTCTAGAAGCAGATGTCGTTTTGCTAGGCGTATCCCGAACTTCCAAAACGCCTTTGAGCTTGTTTTTAGCTAACAAAAATTTAAAAGTTGCCAATCTACCTTTGATCCCACAAGCACATATTCCCAAACAGCTTTGGGAGATCGATCCTAAAAAAATCGTGGGACTGACGAATAACCCAGATATTTTAAACAATATCCGTAAAGAACGGATGCGCTCTTACGGATTAAATCCTGATACTGCTTATTCCGATATCGAAAAAATACGAGCTGAACTCGATTTTGCGAATGATCTTTATGAAAAATTGGGCTGCGTAGTAATCAATGTCGCTTCTTTATCTATTGAAGAAACAGCTTCGCTTATTTTGAATGCTTTAGACCTAGAAGACCATAGTTATTATGGAACTGAAACCACCGAAGAAACAGACTAAC
>NZ_JAKZIW010000092.1:0-2067 GCF_031143325.1 Enterococcus sp. FR204
TTATAAAAACTAGCACAAGAAGCTTTAGTAAAAAGTTCTGTCCATTCCAAACTTTTGAAAAGATAAAGAACATACCTATGTTCGTAATCGACACAAACCAATCTTGAGGTTTGATATTTTTTAATTGTTTACGCACCGGTCCACATGCCGAATCCAGCACCTAATAAAGCTCCACCTACACCACAAGCAGCTATTGCATAAGGTCCTCCGGCTGAACAAAGTTTTACTCCTGCTGTTGCCCCAGAAAAAGTAGTGCCTAAAACTCCCACGGCACTCCCACCTTGAATATTTTTCAACTCTTCTGAAGATAATATAAATGTTGTTTTTGTGTTTTTAATATGCATAATACTTATTCTCCTTTTTTATTTTTTTCGAGCATCCCAGCCAGCTGCAGCACCTCCAGCGACAGCTCCATATAACCCTCCAACAACACCGCAAGCTGGTCCGCAAATTGCTGTTCCTAAACCTGCACCACCTACTGCCCCTGTGGTAAGTCCACCTACAACTTGCCCCAATTTTCCCCAAGCATTATTGCCTCCACCAACAGTTTGTGCATTTCCACAATACTTAGTTCCTTTACATTTTGCATGTTTAAACACGCTTCTTTAAATAATATTTTTTACGGTGCTACTGTAACATACGTATTTGATTAACAGTAAAAATCTTCCTGAAACTTATCAAGTTTATTCTTGAATAGTAAAATTTCCAAAATAAATTTGATTCAGGAATGAAAAAGTTAGTGTTCAAGAACTGTTTTCAAAGTTTTTGTGGAATTATGAGACAATATTTTCACTGTATTAAAGCTATATTGAGAATTTTTCTATAAAAATTTTTTAGAAGGAGTTGTGTTAGATAAGTGATAAAATCATTTCCTTTTGTGCAGCAACAAGATGAAAAAGATTGTGGTGTTGCTTGCCTTTCGATGATTTTAAAATATTTTAAAACTGATATCCCGATTCATAAATTACGGGACCTATCTGGGACTGATTTAGAGGGTACTTCAGCATTTGGATTGAAAAAGACATTTGAAAAATTGTCTTTTGATTGTATGGCTATTCAAGCAGATAGTGAGATCTGGAAAGAAAGAGATCTTATCTTACCATTAATTGCACATATATTGGTTGATAACAGCTATATGCACTACGTTGTAATTTATAAAACGAAGGGAAACGTACTATGGATTGCAGATCCCGCTAATGGAAAAAATAGAAAAACGATTGAAGCGTTTCAAAAAGAATGGACAGGTATTCTTTTATTACCTATGCCTAGAGAAACTTATATTCCTATTAAAGAAAAAGTAGCTGGATTAAGTTCTTTTTTGCCTATAATTTGGAAACAAAAAGGATTAGTATTCCACATCGTTTTAGCATCGATTTTCATTACGTTTTTTGGCATAGGAAGCTCATATTATTTTCAAGGTATTCTTGATTTTTTCATCCCTAATCAAGCACGTTCAACTTTAAATATAATTTCCATTGGCTTGATCGCTGTCTATTTATTTCGGGTATTGTTTGAATATAGTCGTAGTTATCTTCTTATTATTTTAGGACAGCGAATGAGTATGGCAATTATGCTTCAGTATTTCAAACATGTGTTAACTTTACCAATGAATTTTTTTGCTACGAGAAAATCAGGGGAAATTATTTCTCGTTTTCTTGATGCCAGTAAGATTATTGATGCTTTAGCAAGTGCTACGTTATCAATATTTTTAGATATTGGTATGGTGTTGCTTGTTGGGGTTACGTTAGCTATTCAGAATAGTACGTTGTTTTTAATCACTCTATGCTCTTTGCCTTTTTATGTAGTTGCAATATTCGCTTTCGTGAAAAGCTATGAAAAATCGAACAGGGAAGAAATGGCAGCCGGTGCAGCTGTAAATTCTAGTATCATAGAAAGTCTTAAAGGAATAGAAACAATTAAAGCATATAGCGGTGAAGAGAAAGTATATAACCGTATAGACCATGAATTTGTTAAATTAATGAAAAAATCATTTCGTACGGTTACGCTTGATAATATTCAACAAGGAATTAAACATTTGATTCAATTAATTAGCAGTGCATTAATTTT
>NZ_JAKZIW010000093.1:0-1770 GCF_031143325.1 Enterococcus sp. FR204
TAGACCTTTGAAAACTGAACAAAGTAAGACAAACCAAATGTGTAGGGCGTCTTGATTCAATTCAAGACAACAAACATTTTTAACAAGCAAGCAATATGCTAGCAAACAAATTGAGCTTAACAATCGCAAGATTGTTCGAACTTTTTATGAGAGTTTGATCCTGGCTCAGGACGAACGCTGGCGGCGTGCCTAATACATGCAAGTCGAACGCTTCTTTTTCCACCGGAGCTTGCTCCACCGGAAAAAGAAGAGTGGCGAACGGGTGAGTAACACGTGGGTAACCTGCCCATCAGAAGGGGATAACACTTGGAAACAGGTGCTAATACCGTATAACAATCAAAACCGCATGGTTTTGATTTGAAAGGCGCTTTCGGGTGTCGCTGATGGATGGACCCGCGGTGCATTAGCTAGTTGGTGAGGTAACGGCTCACCAAGGCCACGATGCATAGCCGACCTGAGAGGGTGATCGGCCACATTGGGACTGAGACACGGCCCAAACTCCTACGGGAGGCAGCAGTAGGGAATCTTCGGCAATGGACGAAAGTCTGACCGAGCAACGCCGCGTGAGTGAAGAAGGTTTTCGGATCGTAAAACTCTGTTGTTAGAGAAGAACAAGGATGAGAGTAACTGTTCATCCCTTGACGGTATCTAACCAGAAAGCCACGGCTAACTACGTGCCAGCAGCCGCGGTAATACGTAGGTGGCAAGCGTTGTCCGGATTTATTGGGCGTAAAGCGAGCGCAGGCGGTTTCTTAAGTCTGATGTGAAAGCCCCCGGCTCAACCGGGGAGGGTCATTGGAAACTGGGAGACTTGAGTGCAGAAGAGGAGAGTGGAATTCCATGTGTAGCGGTGAAATGCGTAGATATATGGAGGAACACCAGTGGCGAAGGCGGCTCTCTGGTCTGTAACTGACGCTGAGGCTCGAAAGCGTGGGGAGCAAACAGGATTAGATACCCTGGTAGTCCACGCCGTAAACGATGAGTGCTAAGTGTTGGAGGGTTTCCGCCCTTCAGTGCTGCAGCTAACGCATTAAGCACTCCGCCTGGGGAGTACGACCGCAAGGTTGAAACTCAAAGGAATTGACGGGGGCCCGCACAAGCGGTGGAGCATGTGGTTTAATTCGAAGCAACGCGAAGAACCTTACCAGGTCTTGACATCCTTTGACCACTCTAGAGATAGAGCTTCCCCTTCGGGGGCAAAGTGACAGGTGGTGCATGGTTGTCGTCAGCTCGTGTCGTGAGATGTTGGGTTAAGTCCCGCAACGAGCGCAACCCTTATTGTTAGTTGCCATCATTCAGTTGGGCACTCTAGCAAGACTGCCGGTGACAAACCGGAGGAAGGTGGGGATGACGTCAAATCATCATGCCCCTTATGACCTGGGCTACACACGTGCTACAATGGGAAGTACAACGAGTTGCGAAGTCGCGAGGCTAAGCTAATCTCTTAAAGCTTCTCTCAGTTCGGATTGCAGGCTGCAACTCGCCTGCATGAAGCCGGAATCGCTAGTAATCGCGGATCAGCACGCCGCGGTGAATACGTTCCCGGGCCTTGTACACACCGCCCGTCACACCACGAGAGTTTGTAACACCCGAAGTCGGTGAGGTAACCTTTTGGAGCCAGCCGCCTAAGGTGGGATAGATGATTGGGGTGAAGTCGTAACAAGGTAGCCGTATCGGAAGGTGCGGCTGGATCACCTCCTTTCTAAGGAATATTACGGAGACTACACAATTTGTTTTTACTTTGTTCAGTTTTGAGAGGTTTACTCTCAA
>NZ_JAKZIW010000094.1:0-1515 GCF_031143325.1 Enterococcus sp. FR204
CCTTGAGGACTACGAGTCCCTATCAAAAACCGAACTTCTTTACTGTCATTTTAGAATCAGGTTTACGTATGTTGGGGCCATGAGCCCGTGTATAGGAAATTGGAATCGAAATGAAGCAGTAAAGTTCTTTCAACACTTAAAAAGGAGGAAAACAAATGCCTTACATTCTTGCATTAGATGTTTCAATGGGACACAGCTACAGTGTCCTATACAAAGACGACACCTGCTTATTTGAAGACGAGATCGAACACACTCAAAGAGGATTTCATGCATTACTCGAAGAGATCCAGCACTTGCCTGAACGTCTATTGATTGTTTTTGAAGCAACGGGGATTTATTCCAGACCAGTCGAAAAGTTCTTTCAAGATCATCACTTTTCTTACTGTTTGTTAAACCCGTTAGAAGCGAAAAAACAGATGGAAGAAAGCACCTTACGCAGTTGGAAAACAGATAAATCGGATGCCCATCGGCTCGCACAGACTCATCTTAAAAATCAACGTCAGCCAAAAGAAGTACAAAGCAATTTTTACTTAGAGATGCGCGATTTAGCCCGTTTTTATCAAGAAATTGAGAAGAAAATCACTCGTCTGCGCATGGATTTACACAACTGCCTTCAGTTGACTTTTCCAGAGCTTGAACAGTTCTTTTCAAACAGGCTGACCCCTTACGCATTGACATTGATCCGTCTTTTTCCCCATCCAGATTTTGTATTGGCATCTACTCGGACAAAAATAAAAAATAAACTGATCAACGAAACACGGAAAAAAATCTCCGCGAATCGTGCCGAGCAAAAGGCAGATCAAATCATCCACTATGCACAGTGTGCCTATCCAGCTGTTGAAAAAGACAGTATCCACTGTCAAAAAACGATCTATTACGCCGAACTTCTCCAAGATTTACTCGAACAAAAAGAAGCACTGGCGACACAAATGATCAAAAAAGCCGAAGGCTCTCCTTGCTTTTTGTTGTACCAAACGTTCCCTGGGATTGGCGCACTCACAGCCGCTTTATTGCTCGGTGAATTAGGAGATATCACACGATTTAAAACCCATAAACAATTGAATGCCTTTGTCGGAATCGACATCCGACGGTATCAATCAGGTAAGTATACTGGCCAAGACCGCATCAATAAGCGTGGTAATCCCAAAGCACGGAAAATTATTTTCTTCACCATTCGAAATATGATTCGCCAGCAACGCGCAGCTCCTAATCATATTGTCGATTATTACTACAAATTAAAAAAGCAACCTATCCCTAAGAAAGATAAGGTTGCCACAGTTGCTTGTATGAACAAGCTTCTGAAATGTATGCACGCTATGGTTAGGGCACATACAGAGTACGACTATGCGTACGCGGTCTCAGTGGACCATTAACTAAACCACTTACAGTATACCACTTCTTTGTCCAGATCGAAAATTTTTTTACGAACGGGGCTTTATTTGGTGTGCCTTGATTTTTTCGCTTTTGTTTACGAGCTATTTTTATTACATCTTTTACTTGACTAATCGTAGGAAA
>NZ_JAKZIW010000095.1:0-1388 GCF_031143325.1 Enterococcus sp. FR204
AGGAGTATTTCCCGATTCATTTTTGGCTGCCGTAGCAACTTTTATATCATATCAGAGAGACAAGCAATTGTCAACTCTTTTTTAAAAGTTTTTTCGATTTCGTTTTTCGAAATCTTTCAGCAACTCATTTACCATAATTTATCGTTAATTTATCGTTTGTTATTTGTCAAGAACTTTTTTGAAGTTTTTTCCTATAGAATCAAACTTCGCAAGTGGTCCTTTTTTAACGACTCAGTTATCTTATCATGTCATTTCTAACATGTCAACAACTATTTTATATGTTTTTTAAAATACTATTTTATTGCTTTGCTACTTAAAACAACAGAAATGAATATATCATGTAAATTTACACATGTCAATATATTTTTAACTCTATATCCCCACCTAGATTTGAATTTTGACCACATAAATTGAGCATGTCTCTATAGTAGAAAAATAAAGTCAAAAAAAGAACACATAACACGCTTGATGCTAAGTGTTCGACTGTTACAACTGTATGAAATGCTCAGTGACTTGATTAAAACAGTTAAAGTCTATTTATTTAAGATAAGCTGTTCCATCAACTGCTCATTGTATCCAATAAATAGAACTTCATCGATAATAATCAAAGGACGTCTGAGGAGGTTGGTATGTTGTGTGCATAAAAAAATCAGTTGTTTTTTTCCTACACAGGAAAGGTCAATCGCAATGTTGTGAAAAGCCTCAGACCAAGTCGCAAATAGCTGTTCTGCTTGCACTTCTTCAAAACTGCATAATTCCTCTGCTTCTTCTGTACTTAGATCGCGTTCTTCTAAGTCAACAAATTGATAAGGCAATTGATGGTGTTCTAACCATTGTTTCGCCTTCAGACTTGTTACACAGTGCGCTGATCCATAGACTTTCACTTCCACGAAGGCTCCCTCCCTATGAATTTAAGATGTTATTGTTTTGTAAATAGATCAGATTTCTGGCAACACATCGAATTTCACGAGGGACAAATGACCGGATCTCATCTTCATTAAATCCGATTAGTATTCTTTTTTCATCAATCAAAATAGGTCGTCTCAATAATGAAGGATATTCTTTGAATAAGACGATCATTTGCTTTAAAGTTAATTCGTTAAAATCTATGCCCAGCTTTTCGTAAATTTTCGACCGAGTGGAAATAATATCTTGAACTCCTCCTTCAGTCGCTGCCAAGATCTTTTTGATCTCACTTTCTGTTAACGGTTCGGCAAAAATATTCTTCTCTTCAAATTCAAGTTGATTCGCTTGCAACCATGCTCTTGCTTTTCTACAGGAAGTACAGCTAGGCGAAGTATATACTTTTATCATTTTCTCACTCCTTTTTAATTATAATCCAATTCTACAGTAATTTCTTTTAAAATACCAATTATTAGCTAATAAAA
>NZ_JAKZIW010000096.1:0-1371 GCF_031143325.1 Enterococcus sp. FR204
ATCGCAAAGACTGAATAGGGAAAGGTTCGATACGTAAATAAATTTCTCAGAAGGAAATCTACGTGTTTTTTGACAAATTGAATTGTAGTTCTTGTATTTATGATAAAAAGCAAAAATAAAGAGCAACGTCCGTTAGCGACGTTGCTCTTTTTTATCTTGAATATTTTTTTACCTTTTCGATTTCTTATAACTCATAAAAGTGATTCTTAAACCGATTACAAGTAATATAACGCCTGCGAGTGTTATCCAATTATTCGATTGACTTCCAGTTTTAGGAAGTGCTCTTTTTGATTTGTTTCCATTGTCATTGCTTGTTTTATTAGTTAAGTTAAAGTTCGTCCTGTTATCCGAACTTGTTTTTGAGAAGGAGACACTTGCATGACGTGTATCGCTTGTGGTAGACGACGTGTCTGTACTATCGCTTGAAGTTGATGAATCTGAGCTATCACTTGTGGTAGAGATTGTATCTGTACTGTCGCTTGAAGCTGACGTGTCCGTGCTATCACTTGTAGTGGTAGTTGAATCTGAGCTGTCGCTTGTGGTTTTAGTACCTGTACTGTCGCTTGAAGTTGATGAATCTGAGCTATCACTTGTGGTAGAGGTAGTATCTGTACTGTCACTTGAAGCTGATGTGTCCGTGCTATCACTTGTGGTAGAGGTAGTATCTGTACTGTCACTTGAAGCTGACGTGTCCGTGCTATCACTTGTGGTAGAGGTAGTATCTGTACTATCGCTTGAAGTTGATGAATCTGAGCTATCACTTGTGGTAGAGGTAGTATCTGTACTATCACTTGTGGTAGAGGTAGTATCTGTACTGTCGCTTGAAGCTGATGTATCGGTACTATCACTTGTAGTGGTAGTTGAATCTGAGCTATCACTTGTGGTAGAGGTAGTATCTGTACTGTCACTTGAAGCTGACGTGTCCGTGCTATCACTTGTAGTGGTAGAGGTAGTATCTGTACTGTCACTTGAAGCTGACGTGTCCGTGCTATCACTTGTAGTGGTAGATGAATCTGTACTGTCACTTGAAGCTGACGTGTCCGTGCTATCACT
This sequence comes from Enterococcus sp. FR204, assembly GCF_031143325.1. NCBI lineage: Bacteria > Bacillati > Bacillota > Bacilli > Lactobacillales > Enterococcaceae > Enterococcus > Enterococcus sp. FR204. The sequence continues at coordinate 1,054 of NZ_JAKZIW010000096.1, forward strand.
TGTGGTAGAGGTAGTATCTGTACTGTCACTTGAAGCTGACGTGTCCGTGCTATCACTTGTAGTGGTAGATGAATCTGAGCTATCACTTGTGGTAGATGTATCTGTACTGTCACTTGAAGCTGATGTGTCCGTGCTATCACTTGTGGTAGAGGATGTATCTGTACTGTCGCTTGAAGCTGACGTGTCCGTGCTATCACTTGTGGTAGAGGTAGTATCTGTACTATCGCTTGAAGTTGATGAATCTGAGCTATCACTTGTGGTAGAGGATGTATCTGTACTGTCGCTTGAAGTGGATTTGAGTCAATATCTTGGACACAT
>NZ_JAKZIW010000097.1:0-1370 GCF_031143325.1 Enterococcus sp. FR204
TCTTCTTATTTCTTGGAGTTAAACGCTTCTGTTCCAGCCTCTTTTTATCTGTCTTTCACTAATGATCAGTTGTAGATAAGCAAGTTGCTTTTTCTTACATCATACCGCCCATCAAGACAAACGTTTTTAGCTTGTACGTACTGGACAAAAATCCCATTATATCAAGAAAAAACAACGTTGATAATACTTAAAATTATTAGGCTAGAACGGACTAGTAAGAGTTTTTTGCCCCTTTTTTGCCCCTCAAATATCGCTTTACAGTCAGAACATAAGTTCGTATAATCGTTTTGAGGTGATTTTTATGATGGAAGACTTTATTAGAAAAAATATCAGTGATGAATATGCAGATTTTTATGAGCAAAGCAGCAAAAAAGATAAATTCCAGATGGATGTTTCAATTTTAGCTATATTAGCTTTTTCCGAAAATAACCAACCTGTAACTGCAAAAAAAGAAACAGTATTCTCTGAAGGCAAAATAAAAACTCGATATATATTAGAGGTAGAAACTAAGTTTAAAAATAGATCGGAGTAATGGTTATGCTTTTTAATGAGACACAATTATGGTTTAAATTTGATCCTTCGAATAGATTTGTCAAAGATTTTTATAAGGTGTGGGATTCAGAAGTTTTCTTTTTAGCAATCGAAGATAGCTTATTAATCAATCTCTACTATTCTAATAAGAACTACTTTAAAATCCCTGCTGCGAAAACGAGAATGAAGAAAGACGTATATTTTTTGTTTGATATCGTGACTGACGTGCCAGACGCTCGAAGCGATCATCGGCGTTATGACTATATAAAGTATACTTTCGTTGATCCAGAAAGGTATAAAGATTAAAGTAGGCTACCTAAAAAGGTAGCCCGGAACGGATTTTATCACCATACTTATAAAAGGAAATATTTTTAAGTTAGTATTAAGATTGTGTAATATGATGATATCTATATTTTATAGTATCAGTGCTATAAAATCAAAAATGAGTCACTAATTAACTACCACTCCAATTATAAGCCTTTTTTCTCACTTTTTTTCAAAAATATGGTATGCTTTTTAATGGCTTCAAATATAAAAGAGTTTAAAGCGTAATACACTTATGGGGGAGTGGTTTTTGGGGAACGCTTTAAACTCTTCTTTATTATTATCTCACAATTTAACCCAAATGTCTTTCCATTTAAAAATCAAAGTAAAACTTTTCAAATATACAGAAGTATAACTATGTGAAACATCCTTTCATTAATCCATAAAAGGATACATAAAAAAGCCACTCAAATGAGTGGCAATGAAGAAAAGCTTTAGCTTGTATAATACTCTTCAAAAAATTCTAACACAGAACGATTCAATTGGCTACATTAATGTACCCTGTAGGACTCGAG
>NZ_JAKZIW010000098.1:0-1274 GCF_031143325.1 Enterococcus sp. FR204
TCGAAGCGATGAAGTTGAAGCCCTGTGGAAATCTCGCCAAAAAAATGTAGGTGGTAGCTAGGAACTAAGCTTGCAATGCCAACTCCTCCATCTGATTTGGTGTTAAATAGTTGATACTGCTATGGATTCGCTTGCGATTGTAAAATCCTTCAATGTATTGAAATAACGCTAAATGAGCAGCTTCAAAGTTTTCATACGCTTTTGATGGATAGACTTCTTCTTTTTTGAGTGAGGCGTGAAACGATTCGATGCCGGCATTATCGTAGGGACAGCCCTTACGACTGAAGGAGTGCCGAATGTTCAATTCATTCAGCTTTGCCTCATAGGCTTCGCTAGTGTACTGAGAACCCAAATCTGAGTGGATGATCAAGTTCTCGGAGGGTGTTTGGTGTAAGAGCGCATGGTCAAGGGTTTCGATAACCAATTCTTTCGTCATCTGCTTGCCAAACTTCCAACCGATGACTTTCTTTGTGTGGAGGTCTTGGATAGTGGAGAGGTAGGTCCAGCCATCTTTTAGGGTATGAATATAGGTAATATCTGTCACCCATTTTTGATTGATCGACGTAGTGGTAAAATCTTGGTTTAACAAGTTTTTACGTCCTTCACTTTTAACTTTTGCTTGTTTGCCAGGCTTGTACTTCTTGAGGGTGACTGAACGCAAGCCTAATTTTCTCATCAGTATTTGTACTTTCTTTAGGGACAAGCTCTCGCCACGGCCAACAAGAATCTTATGAATTTTGGGCGCACCATAGATCCCCTTGTTTTCAAAGTAGATTCCTGAAATCAAGCGGTTTAAGCGTTTGTTTTCTGATTGGCGCTTGGAAGGTTTCTTTTTCTTCCAGTCATAGTAGCTGGATTTCGGTGCTTCCAAAACGGTACACATTTGTTTTACGTCATGATCATGAACATTTGATTGAATAAATTCGAAGACATCACTCATTTTTACTTTTGAGCGAATATGGTTAAAGCCTTTTTTAGGATGGTGTTTTCCTCCTGCATGCGGGCCATTTCCTTTTTCATTGCTAGGATTTCTGCCTCAGTCATGCCGGTTGCTTCATTCTTTGTATGAAGCTTCTTCCAACGATAAATCGTTTGTGTAGCGATACCATATTGCTCTGCCAGTTCCTCGACCGATTGGCCAGACTGGTTTAAATCTAAGATCGTCTTCTTAAAGTCTTCATCAAATTTTTTCTTGGCTTTTGCCATCGTGGACACGTCCTTTTCTTAGTAGTTAGATTCTACCAAATCGTGTCCATGAAATCATCCTAACATCA
>NZ_JAKZIW010000099.1:0-1220 GCF_031143325.1 Enterococcus sp. FR204
TGGTGTTAGTATCAAATCTTAGACAGCTTTTCGTAGAGACAAGAATAAATTAAACTTATCTACGAGAGGATGAATTTTTATGACCCGATATGAAGAAAATTTTAAACAAATGATTGTTGAACTGAATCAAACTGGACGTTCTGTTCGAGGGTTAGCGAAAGAATATGGCTTATCTGAAGCAACGATTTACAAATGGAAGAATTTATATTTACCTGATCAGTCCACAGGACTGACTGGAAAAGAAGTAGCTGAACTGAGAAAAGAAAATGCTCGTTTAAATGAGGAACTTGAAATCTTAAAAAAAGCCGCAGCCATATTCTCTCGGAAAACCTAAATTCGCTTGTTCAATTTATTGAAAAATGGTGTAAGGATTACACTGTTTCTTTGTTGTGTCGGTTATTAGAAATCCCTAGAAGTGTCTATTATTTTTATAAGAATAAACCGTTGACAGCTACAGAAATCAGAAATAATAAGTTGAAAAAGAAGATTTCAACAATTTTTTTTACGAATAAACAACGCTATGGTGCCACAAAGATCCATCAAGTTTTATTAAAAGAAGGGATTTCAGTATCTCTTAAACATGTCCAAAAGCTAATGAAACAATTAAATTTAAGGTCGATTGTAGTTAAAAAATATAGACCTCAAAGGTCTAATAAACCGATCATTTCAAAAGAGAATCTCTTAAATCAGGACTTTTCTACTGAAACGATCTGTGAGAAATGGGCAGCTGACATTACGTACATTCCTACTAAGAAAAATGGTTGGTGTTACTTATCTTCAATCATGGATTTACACACGAAAAGAATTATTAGTTATACATTTTCAAAACGAATGACTGTGGATTGTGTCATTCAAACATTGAATAAAGCAAAAATACATTATCACATTCCAGAAGGAATGATTCTACACACTGACTTGGGCAGCCAATACACAGCAAGAGAAGTGGAACAATGGCTTAAAACCAACAAAATAAGGCATTCTTATAGTAGAAAAGGAACACCTTATGATAATGCTGGAATCGAATCTTTCCATGCCTCATTGAAAAAAGAAGAAGTCTACACGACTAGCTACTCAGATTTTGAAGAAGCAAATCGAGCGCTATTTAGCTACATTGAAGGATTTTATAACCGAAATCGAATCCATAGCTCGATTCACTATCTAACCCCACAGGAATTTGAAGAATTAGCAAAAGAAAAAATGGCTTAACCGTCTCTACTAAA